>JALTYD010000133.1 GCA_027046525.1 Pyrodictiaceae archaeon | reverse complement strand
TGTTGCTCTCTACTGGGAGGGAGAGCCTGGAGATAAGAGAGTTATTAGCTATGGAGAGCTCTTCTGGGAGGTTAATAGATTTGCATGGGTTCTTCAGGAGATTATCGGTGTTAAGCCAGGCGATACTATTACGATATATCTACCTATGATACCTGAACTTCCAGTTTCAATGCTAGCTACAGCTAGAGTTGGAGGTATTCATAGTGTTGTATTCTCTGGGTTTAGTGCTGCTGCACTAGCTGAACGTATAGTTGATGCTAATGCACGTGTTCTTATAACAGCTGATGGATTCTATAGGCGTGGCCGTGTTATTGAGTTGAAAAGAGCAGCTGATGAAGCTATAAAGCTTGCAGCTGATCGTGGTGTTAAAGTAGAGAAGACTATTGTTGTACGTAGAGCAGGTATAGAGATCCCTTGGAGTAGAGATAGAGATTATTGGTATCATGATCTGCTGAGAGAAGCTCCTATAAAACCCTATGTTAAGCCTGTCCCTAGGAGGTCTGAAGAAGTACTATTTATACTATATACGAGTGGTACTACTGGTAAGCCTAAAGGTATAATGCATAGTGTAGGTGGTTATACAACTTATGTCTATCATGTATTCCGCTGGAACTGGGATCCTAGGCAAGTAGATGTATACTGGTGTGCAGCAGATATTGGATGGATAACTGGCCATACATATATAGTCTATGGGCCTCTTATGCATGGAGTAACACAAGTTATGTACGAAGGTGCGCCAAACTACCCTAATCCTGGTAGGATATGGGAGATTATAGAGAAGTATAGTGTTACTATATTCTATACTAGTCCTACTATGCTTAGACTACTAAGACACTATGGCGATAAGTGGCTAGAAAAACACGATCTGTCTAGTATAAGACTACTAGGTACTGTCGGCGAGCCTATAAATCCAGAAGTCTGGAAATGGTACTACGAGAAGATAGGCTATAGACGTGCACCTATCGTAGATACTTGGTGGCAGACTGAGACAGGAGCAGCTATGATCAGTCCAGCACCTGGGATAGCACTAGTACCTCTCAAGCCTGGTAGTGCTACTCTACCACTACCAGGTATTATCGCGGATGTTTTCACACATGAAGGAAAACCTGCAGAACCTGGAGAAAAAGGACTACTTGTTATCAAAAAACCATGGCCAGGTATGCTGATGGGGATTTGGGGAGATCCAGAACGCTATGTTAGGACATACTGGTCTAGATTTAGCCGCCCAGAGGAGGGTAAATGGATCTACTACCCAGCTGATTATGCAGTAAGAGATACTGATGGTTATTTCTGGCTCCTAGGACGTGCAGATGAGGTACTTAGTGTTGCAGGCCATAGACTAGGTACTATAGAGCTAGAAGATGCACTTGTATCTCATCCTGCTGTAAGCGAGGCTGCTGTTGTAGGAGCGCCAGATCCTATTAAAGGTGAAGTTCCTGTAGCTGCTGTTGTACTACGTGAAGGGTATGAGCCTAGCTCGGTTCTCGAAGAAGAACTACGAGAACATCTCCGCAGATCTATAGGCTCTATAGCTGTTCCTCGAGGTATAGTGTTTGTACCAAAACTCCCAAAGACTCGGAGTGGAAAGATTATGAGACGTATACTAGTAGCACTACTTAGAGGCCAACCTATAGGAGATACTAGTACACTAGAAGATCCTACAGCTGTCGAGGCTCTTAGAGAAGCACTAGCTAGTGCAGGTTTTCTGAGATGGCGTAGTTAATAGTCTAACTCTTTTTCCCTCTCTCTCATTTTTATCGTAGTCTTTCTAGTCTATCATACTATGGCTCCTAATTTATAATATCTTAGTGTAATCTATCTGTTTCTATATAGAGTCTACTAGGCTGCAGGACAGGGTATAAGACTTGGATATAGAGTCTGAGAAGATCCTGGAGAGTTTCTGCGTAGATGAAATAACTAGTTATCAAATCTATAAATCTCTATCCAATATAGAAGGAAATGAAAGTATTCGTAGAGTACTAGAAGAACTTGCTAGTGATGAGCTAAAACACTACGAGTACTGGAGAAATCTACTTGGTAGAGATTGTAGACCTAAGAGAATAGTAGGAGTCCTATATAGGTATATATACAGACTGCTCGGCCCAGTATTTGCTCTTAATTTCCTAGAGAGAGGAGAAGAAAAGAGAATAGAAGAATATAGAAGATTTCTCGAAGAATTAGGAGAAGATAGCGGAAAGAATGAATTAGGAGCGATTATACGTGATGAAATAGAACATGAACATAGACTCGTAGAGAGTATAGAAGATGTGAGAATAAAGTATATGGGCTATATAGCTCTAGGACTAGCTGATGCTATAGTAGAAGTAACAAGTGTACATGCTGGATTCCTAGGAGCAACTGCGAATACACTAGCAGCTGGTGTAGCAGGACTAGTAGTTGGATTCTCTGCTGCTCTCTCTATGGCTGGAGCAGCTTATCTACAAGCAAAACATAGTCGTGGCGAAGAGAACCCATTACTTAGTGCACTTGTTACTGGGATTTCATATATCTTTACTGTAGCATTACTCGCTATACCCTATTTCGCCTATGGGGATATGGCTGTAGCTTTTACATTATCGCTAGTAGTAGCAGTACTACTTACAGCTTTCTTCACCTACTATAGTACAATTGTACAGAAACAGAGGTTTGTGAGAGAACTAGCTACGAGTATAGTTTTGCTACTAGGTACAGCACTAGGAGCATATATCTTTGGAGATATAGTAGGGAGAATAACAGGTGTTAGAGAACTAATAGGCTGAGTCCAGCTCTACGTAGTATCTTTGTAATGTTTTATTTAAGCTTCTCTCTAGCTGGTACTCTACTGGTGGAGTATCCTTGAAGTGTATATTCTGTAGTATAGCTAGAGGGGAGGAGCCAGCATATATACTGTATGATAA
>JALTYD010000132.1:5143-13119 GCA_027046525.1 Pyrodictiaceae archaeon | reverse complement strand
CAAAGAACATCGATGGAAGTCCTCTATAGAAAACAAAATCGATAAAATCTAGGTTAAAAGCAGAAGCTACTATAGCAGCTTGAGGATCTCCTACTAGTAGTGCAGACCCAGAGAGATTAGAAGAAACTGCAACAGCTATCAGTACTGGTACAGGAGATACTCGTAGAATCCTACTAACACTAAACACTATAGGGCTTAAAAGAATAACAACAGTTACATTCTCCATGTAGAGGCTCATAAAACCACTAATACTACTTGCTAGTAACAAGAATCTTACAGGACTACCAGCACTCTTCTCAACAAGGAAAATAGCTATCCTCTTCGCGAGACCACTATCTTCTATAAACCAGGAAGCAATAGAAGCTACAATAACAAGCCCTATAACATCCCAGTCTATAGCCTTAGCTGCTTCTAGAACATCAGCATATCCAACTACTAGACTAGTAACAAATACAAACACAAGAGTAACTAAGCTAGCAACTAGTCTATCGACTTTCTCCGACGCTATAGCAGCAAGCATAGCAAGATAAGATAACCCGACAATAAGCTTACCAATCTCTACCACTACTAGCTAAATCCCGGATCAGGAAAGTATGGATAGAATCCAATAAAAGAATAGCTGAAGTAATAAACACCGATAGAATACTGTGTCTTAGATAGTATTATGTACATAGTTATCGAGTTATGCTAATAACCCTCTACTAGGAGATTACAACAACGGCTACTTAACGAGGGCCCGTCGTCTAGCTTGGTAGGATGCGGGGTTCGGGACCAGCAGATTATAGAGACGCGGGCTGGCGAAACACCCCGTGGTCCCGGGTTCAAATCCCGGCGGGCCCATCATTATTTCTCTCTATCCTCGTTATCCTAGGATCTCAATACGTATTGTAGTTTCTCGGTACCTAGTCTAGAAGCTAGAGAAGTAATGTAAGATATATGTCTCAAGACTATTTAATAACCACTCATGGTGGTGAGTAATAAGCTATAGAGAAATATCTCGGAGCTATTTCCTCGAAACAAATACGTATTTTCCTAGGAGTATAATATGGTCAATAGGACTCATTAAATATGCAGCAGCACTAGCTAATAGAGACTTAGGACTCCTCGATAAAGATATAGCTAGTGCAGTAGCAGAAGCTTCTCTACAACTAGCTATGGGTTGTTGCGATAACCAAGTAGATGTTGATGTCTTCCAGACAGGCTCTGGTACTGGGCTCAACATGGCTGTAAACGAGGTAATAGCAGGACTTGCATCTCGTCTACTATCAAAGAAAGTACACCCTAATGACCATGTAAACTTAGGACAATCTAGTAATGATGTAGTCCCATCAGCTATACGTATAGCTCTAGTAGCTTCTACAAAGAAAGTACTAGTAGAGCTAGACAAGCTGATAAACTCTCTAGAAGAGAGAGCAGCTAAGTATAGAAGAGTTATAAAACCAGGGAGGACTCACCTAAGAGATGCTCTACCAGTAACTCTAGGGATGGAGCTAGATGCATACGCTGAAGCTCTTAGACAACAGAGAGATATTCTCTACCAGGTATTGAGATACGTAGCTATACTACCACTAGGAGGTACAGCAGTTGGTACAGGGCTTAATACTCACGAGAAGTTCCCAGAACTAACACTAAGATACCTGGTAGAAGCTACTAGTCTAAAAGAACTAAGACTCTCTAAAAACAAGAATACACCAATGAGACTACTCGTAGACATCCTACAGCTCTCTTCTGTGTACAAAGCTATTGCTCTAATACTCTACAAGATCTCCCAGGATTTTAGGCTAATGTATAGTGGCCCAGTAACAGGGTTCAACGAGATAGAGATTGAAGTAGAAATTCCAGGTAGTAGTATGATGCCTGGCAAGAAGAACCCAGTAACTCTAGAAGCTGTACAACAAGCATACGCCTACATATCTGGCATGGAGGATGTACTAGAGAAATCTGCTATACTAGGCGAGTTTGAACTATCAATGGGTATACCACTGGCAGGCTACTCAGCTACTAAGCAGTCAGAAGTACTCGTAGAAGCTATACGTAAACTTAGAGAGAAAGTAATACAGAAGTTTAGACCTAAGGTAGAGAAGATGAAAAATGATGCACTAAAAAGCCCAGCTCTCATAACAGTACTTGCACCACTAATAGGCTATGATGAAGCAGAGAAACTAGTAGAGAAGATAGAGAGAGGAGAAATACTACCAGAGGATCAGAAGAAACTAGTAGAAACTATATCGAGAATACCTCTAGAAAACCTCGTAAAACCAGGATATCCAGCTAGAGAATAGAAACTAGTAGACTACTCAGAAATATCAGCTACTCTAGCACTAACAATAGAGATATACTCACGTGGATTAAATTCGAGTAGAGTCACTTCGTCTCCTCCACCACCCCATACTTTCTCCTTCGAGACTACTCTCTCATCAACAACTACCTGGATACTATCTGGTAGTGGTGCAGGAGGTACTCCTCCTATACTATAGCCTGTAGACTCTAGTACTTCTCTAGGCTTAGCTAGTCTAGGAGAACACTCGAGTAGTAAAGATAGCTTTCTATAGCTTAGCTTCTTATCGCCAGGTACAATACAAGCATATATATTCCCTCCACAGACTACGATAACAGTCTTTATGATATCATTTGGGCTTACTCCTACAGCTGATGCAGCTTCTTTTACAGTTCTAACACTCCTACCTAGAAAGTGTATCTTCCACTTCAATTTCTTCTCTCTTATCCAATTCTCTACACGCTGTCTACTCATGGAATCACCCAAAATAGTACTATTGGTCCTAGTGCTAGTCTAATTTGTTGATTAAATGGATACCATTAAATAGCTGTCTTCTCCACGGTTTCTCGTGGAAACTACTAGGCTTTATAGACCGGCGAGAGACAGATGAGTACCTATAAGACTTGTAGAACAAGAATAGTCTACTGGTCTCTCATCATAGTATTTATAGCTGCGATGGGATTTGGTGCATCAAGACCAGCAATTGCATTTATAGTACGTACAGCACCAGGAGGCGGGATAGTTGCTGTATCACTACTAACAACAAGTTTTATGGCTGCTAGAGCATTCTCATCGCCTATCGCTGGCTTCCTAGGCGATAGAAGTACAAGCTATAGAGAGATGTTTCTAAGAATATTCCTAGCACCTGCTACATTCTCTCTAGCACTAATGTACATATATCCTCTACCATATAGCTTGGTACTCTTAATGGCTCTCTGGGGTTTCTCTTCTGGCTTCTACTGGCCTACAATGCAATATGTTGTATCAGCAGCGGGAGGATCTACAGCACTTGGTATGTATTTTGGTGTAGCTGGTGGAGGTCTCGCAGTAGGATACTGGCTCTTTGGAGTACTCGAGCTCGAGTATACAGAGCTACTACTAGCATCAGTTTCTCTTTTCGCACTAACTTCTATACTTTCATATATAGTCTTCAGTAACTTGAGATACTGTAGAGAGATAATACATAAAACAGCTAGTAGAGAGCAAAAACAAGCTCCGAAGAAGACTAGGCTACTAGAACTAAGAGAAGTCTTCTCTGCTTTCTCCAGGTTTACATTATGGGTTCTTACCTCGAGCTTAGTTATAGGATTCGCTGGAGGTATTATGCAGGAGTTCTTATACGTATACGTCTACGAAGTACATGGTGTTTCTAGGAGCGAGCTAGGTAGCGTACTAGCACTTGGTAGTATATTTACGATTATCAGTAGTATCTCAGCAGGCTACTTAGCTGATAAAATTGGTATTAAGCATACATTATCAGCAACTCTCCTCTTAGCATCTCTAGGTCTATGTATACTATCTATAAATGGTATAGGATTCCCACTCATAGCATTATCAATCTCTAGTATAATGTTTGCTCGTAATGCTGCTATGCCACTAACTAGGACTATCGCTATAGCTGGTAGTAGAGAGTATGCTGGAACAGTAATAGGTGTATCAAACACAATCTCGAATATAGGCTCAATGGTCTCTCCCATAATAGCAGGAATACTCTACAGTAGATATAGAGGTGAACTATCTCTAGGCTTTCTAGTACTCGAAGAAGAAGGCATCATATACCTAGTACTCTCTCTAGCTTCTCTCTTCCTAGCAGTCTCTTCTCTTAAGATTAGAGAGAAGAAGTAACTAGCTAGTCAAGATCATACTAGATTTAAACTACACAGAACTATACATATAGTATTTTGAGGTGCTTTCTGTGTCAGAAACTAGAAAGATAATAGTTGCTTCTTTCAGCCCACTACCTGCATCTTTTATAAAAGGCTTATTTGCTCCATACGCTAGCGAAGTCTCAGGCGAACTAGAAGTAGTTGTCTTGTATGATAAACCACGCGAAGAGATAATTAGAGCTCTAGGAGAAGCAGATATCGTCATAGGAGACTATACATTCAAGATGAAGATAGACTCAGAAATGTGCTATGCAATGAAGAAAGTCAAACTACTACAGCAGCCAAGTACAGGCTATGATCACATAGACATAGATGCTTGTAGAAAAGCAGGAGTACCAGTAGCTAATGCTGGAGGAGCTAATGCTGTATCAGTAGCTGAGTACACAGTAATGGCTGCACTAATACTCTTAAAGAGGATAGTAGAAGCACATGAACGTACAACGAAGGGAGAATGGCCACAGTGGGAGCTTATGCAGAAAGGTACTTTCGACCTAGAAGGTAAAACTTGGGGAATAATAGGTCTAGGTAGAATTGGGAGAGAAGTAGCTAAGAGAGTAAGAGTATTTGGTGTTCGAGTACTCTACTATGATATTAAGAAACTCAGCGAAGAAGAAGAGAAGAGCTTAGGTGTAGAGTATCGTTCTCTACATAGACTGCTCAGAGAATCAGATATAGTATCTCTCCATGTACCTCTAACAGACAAAACTAGGCATATGATTAGTGAGAGAGAACTCAGGATGATGAAGCCAACATCTATACTAATTAATCCATCGAGAGGAGAAATAGTCGATGAAGAAGCTCTAGCTAGAGCACTAAGTGAAGGGTGGATAATGGGTGCAGCAGTAGACGTATATAGTCAGGAGCCGCCTCCGCCAAATCACCCACTACTAGGGCTTAAGAATGTAAACATACTACTTACACCACATATAGCAGGTGCAAATACAGATGCTAGAGCTAGAATAATAGAATTCAGTATTCGGAACATCATTAATGTTCTAAAGGGAGAGAAACCACAAGCAGTAGTGAATATGTAGCACTATATTCTGTGGAGAGTGTATAGAGACTTGTACGAGTATAGTATTGCATCACTACTAGCTGAGACACTCTACAGACATGGAGTAAGTAGGATATATGGTATCATTGGTACAACTATCCTAGATTTTATCGATACACTATACGAGTATAGAGATAAAATACACCTAGTAACTACTAGGCACGAACAAGTAGCAGTCTCTGCAGCTGATGGAGAAGCAAGAGTTACTGGAAGACTAGGAGTAGCAGTTGTCCATGCAGGACCTGGATTTCTCAATGCTACTATATCACTAGGGATTGCACTCAGAGATAGAGTACCATTGCTACTCATAAGCGGCGGAGTCAGAAGGAGACTATATGGGACAGAATCATGGCTAGAAATAGACCAGGGTAGAGTATCTAGCGCTATAGCTAAGAACTACTGGAGGATAAATAGGCCCGAGGAAGCACCTGAATACATAGTAGAAGCTATAAGAGAAGCGTATACTACACCTAGAGGACCAGTTGTACTAGAAATAGCAGAAGACATATGGCGTTCTCGAGTAGGTATTAGAGAAGACTTCTTCGAAGCTACTAGAGAATTGCCAGGAGTAGAAACTACTATTGACGAAAATATGGTAAGAGAGATAGCCGAGAAACTAGCTAGTGCAGAAAAACCTCTCCTATTCGTATGTGGCGAAGTAGTAGCATCTCCTCTATTCAGTAGCTCTACTCTCTATAGACTCTCAGAGAAACTAGATATACCAGTTATTGTATCAGGTAATGCAAGAGGTGCTTGCTCTGAAGACAAACCTAGGTGTTTAGGGAGAGTAGGATTCGGAGGCGGTAGTATAGTAGCTGATAAAGTCTTCGAAGAAAGCGACTATATGCTAGTCCTAGGCAACGAGTTTGACGATATACACACATATGCCTACACAATGCTACCGCAAGGAGATATCGTAGTTGCTAGTCTAGATCCAGCTGTAGAAAAAAGACCACCCTACTACGACCACATAAAGATTGATCCAGCACAACTCCTCAATAGAATAGTAGAGTATATCGAAGAGAAGAATCTCAGAGTAGATAAGAATAACTGGTGGAACAAAATAAATAACTACAAAAAACAGTGGAGTATGATGCTCAGCGAAGCACTAAGTAGAAGATATACGAATACAGTTAATCCAGCACTATTCTTCAGAAAGTTAAATGATAGACTACCTAGGAAGAGGATAGTAAGTAGTGGACAAGGTACACATATACTATATACATATGATTTCCTAGATATATATGAACCTAGAACATTCCTTGCAGCAACTAGCCTAGGAGCAATGAGCTATGCACTACCAGCAGCAATAGGTGCTAAACTAGCAAAACCAGACTACGAAGTAGTAGCAGTAGTAGGAGACGGCGACTTCATGATGACTATCCAAGACCTAGAGACCATCGAGAGAGAAAATATACCAGTAAAAATCATAGTAGTTAACGACAATGCATACCGCGTTTTATACCTAAAACAAGTCATACAGAAGAATAGCAGAATCTATGGTACTCTCCTAGGCAATCCAGACTTCGTAAAACTAGCTGAATCAATGAAGATTAGAGCTATGAGAGTAGATAGTAACGACCTAGTAGACGAAGGAATAGAATTCCTACTGAGCGAGCCAGAACCAGTACTTGTAGAACTCGTAATAGATAGAAACGATATACCGCCACTCAATATGGACTATACACTTAAAATGAGTATAACCTAGAGATATCAATACTATATATCTATAGTAGATCTGCCAAGATGGAGGCTGGGAAGTATCTTGGAGGAGTCAGAAGTAGACTGTAGAAGATTCGTCGAGAGCATCTGCAATAACTACAAATGGTGTAAAATCCTACTACCACTAGTAGGATACCTCCAAGGATTTGATGAAACACATGGACTACCTCACACAGTAAGAGTACTATGTAATGCTAGTAGTATCCTCAGCGAATCTGGCAGAAAACTAGACGAGGAGAAACTAGAAGACCTAGTTATAGCAATACTACTACACGATATCGGGAGAGGACTAGAAGAACTAACAGAGTCTCACCATGCACTACTAAGTGCTGAATTAGCTGAGAATATACTTAAACTCCTCGGCTTCAGCAGAGAACGTATAAATAGAGTAAAAAAGATGATACTAGAACATAGCTATAGTCTAGGTAGTGAGCCCTCTAGCATAGAATCATGTATACTTAGTGATGCAGATAAACTAGATGCTCTAGGAGCAATAGGCATCTATAGAATGTCAGTTGTAGGCTACAATGATAGTAAGCCACTACTAAGTATAGCTTCTCACTACTATGATAAACTAGAGAAGCTACCAGATATAATGTGCCTAGATGTATCGAGGAGAAAAGCTAGAGAGAAACTAAAAATACTCAAGAAATTCGTAGAAGAGCTAGTAGAAGACTCTCTAGAGTACGAGGAAGCAATTATATACCTACTAGATAGATCACTAGCTCCGGCTACTACTAGTACAACTAGGCTAGAGAGACCCTAGTATTAATTAAGACACCTCCTTAGTAGTGTTCATACAAGGCGGTACAGTATTGTCTAACTCTCTAAATCTCCTCATTATAGTACTCGATGGTGCATCAGACGACCCTAAGAGCTCTAAGACACCATTATCTACAGCGAATACACCAGGTCTAGATAAACTAGCTAGCCATGCAATATGTGGAGTACACTTCCCGATAGGTAGAGGTAAAGCACCTGAAAGTGATACAGCTACTCTATCACTACTAGGATACAATCCAAACAAGTACTATAC
>JALTYD010000132.1:0-5133 GCA_027046525.1 Pyrodictiaceae archaeon | reverse complement strand
CGGTGCAGGCCTAGAGATAGACGAAGAACACGAAGTTGTATTTAGAGCTAATTTTGCAACTGTTGATCCACATACAAAACTAATAATTGATAGAAGAGTTGCTCGTAGCCTCGAAGACTGGGAGGCAGAAGAACTCGCAGAAGCTATTAATAACATAAGTCTTGGAGAACACGGCTATGTAAAAATAAAACACACAGTAGGTCATAGAGCAGTAGTTATCATCGGTAGTAGTAAGTATAAGCTAAGCTCTAACGTAGACAATATCGATCCAGCATATAGGAGAGAAGGAGCTGTATCAGTAGCAGTTAGAGAATACAACCCCTATCTACCTAAATGTAGACCACTTGACAATACTACAGAGTCTAGAATAACATGTAATCTAGTAGATGAATTCATAGAGAAAGCACTAGAGATACTATCTAGACACCCTATAAATAGAGAACGTAGTAGAAAAGGCCTCCTCCAAGCTAACGCTATACTACTCCGAGATGCAGGATCTAGAAAACCTAGACTACCCTCTATATCATCTATAACTAATCTATCTCCTACAGCTGCAATAGTAGAAATGCCCGTAGAAATAGGTATTGCTAGAGCAGCAGGTATGAAAATATACCCTGTTCCTCCTCCACGAGGAGATATGCCTAGAGAACTACCAGTAAGACTAAAAGCAGTTCTAGATGCTCTACGCGATGGAAATAGACTAGTATATGTCCATCTAAAAGGACCTGATGAACCAGGCCATGATGGAGACTGTAGAGCCAAGAAGAAGAGTATAGAATTAATAGATGAATACTTTATACAACCACTACTCAGAGAAGTAGACTTAGAGAAAACAGCAGTACTAGTTACATCAGATCATGCTACACCATGTAGTGTAAGAGCTCATACAGGCGATCCTGTACCATGGATGTTGTCTTGGAAGAATATCAAGGAGAAAATAGTATTCAATGAGAGCTACTGCTACGAAAATGGTACAGTAATAGAACATGGATGGGAGCTACTACAGTATATAACTAGCTTCATAAAAACAGCTAATCTATAAAGACTATACTATCTCGAAGATAATACTCTTTAGCTTCTTTATCTTCTCGATACAAGAGTAATAGCTATAATAGTCTCTCCTACTCTTCCTCATACAGTTTGATATCTCTTGTAGAGCCCAATAGTCTTCTTCTAAGAATGGCTCTACTAGCCTAGCTATCGAGATACATCTCCTCGAAACTATCATCTCTACAAGACCACCACTAGCAAAAAACTCAGACATAGATTTTACATCTTGATATGATGGATAACAGTTCTCACTAGGATGTGTATGGATAAAAAGAGGCCCACTTACCAATGGAATAACAATACTATCTTCTCCACCTACTCCATAAGCTATTTCTCCATTCCAACCTATCAAGAAAAACAATTCTTTGTCTCTATAGGCTATCTCCCGTAGAAAACTCTGCTTACTAAGTACTCTATGCATAATAACTACTGGGATATCTCGTAGTAGATACCTATAACTCGTAGTATCACCTGCATATCTACAGTCTACTTCGACTTCAAGCAATCTAGAAGATAGTATACCTGGGAGTGCATTTACAGCATGTATTATCGAATCTTCCTCGCAGCCTCTAGGATCACTATCTAGTACTACGACTCTATGCTTATCTCCCCCTCTACATTCCAGTGAGACTGAAGCAGTACGTCCACTATCCTCAATATAGTACGAGAGTATATGGAAGCCTATCCCAGTACATGCAGCTTCTTTTGCAATAGCTGAAAATTCTCTCTCAAACACTTTAATATAGTCTATAGTCAACTCTATCTATCCACCAGCTATAACCATAAGCACATCTCCAGACTAGCTAGTAAATAAATCTACTCAAAACTCTAGGTATACATACTGTCTAGGAATACATAGTGCTACAAGAAGACTACCTAGATGTTGGAGAAAAAAGAGAGTAAAAACAGAAAAGCTATTTCTTTGTCTTTATACATGATAACATTCTATGCATAGCTCTAAGCACAGCTGTAAACTCTGGGCTTCTCATAAGATTCATCATCTCTAAGATACCCATCTTTTTATGTTCTCTACTAAATTCCTCGTAGGCATTATCTATACATGCTGGTACTTTATTACTCATTTCTACTAGGATACGCTGGTCTATTGTACCTAGCATATACATAGCCATCATCATATTACCTATCATCCCCATCACCTCAGCTCTAGCAAGAGCATTAAATTCTTCATCGCTCGATTCTACGATAGCTTCTAATGCTGAGAGAATACCAGATTCTTGTAGCTTCTTAGCTAGTCTTGCTAGCTGTATAAGTGCATCTTTTGACTCTACTAGTACGTTTAAGAGCTCTTCGAGTTCTCTCTGATCTATCTTCGAGAGAGCTTCTTGGAGTTTACTATCTACAGAATTAGCCATTTTTATCTCACCTCCTAGTAGCCGAACAAGTTTGCAAACCATTGTTTCTCAAAAGCAACTTTTACTACACGAAAAGCTCTAGCTCCTCCAATCATTCTACAATCTGGCCACTGTTTCCCACCAATAAGTTTTGGTGCGAAGTCGCAGTATACTGCTGCACCCATATAGCCTAGATCCATAACACATACACCTGACATATTATAGTGCTCTCCCATGAATACTCCCCGTACCTCGTCGAGTATCTGACTAGCTACATGCTCTCCTTGGAAATGTGCAAAAACACCAGCCATTCCAAGACCGATTCTCGGTGCAACTACATCTCCTATACCAAAGACATCATCGTATTTTGTACTCTTCATACTCGGTAGCTTGACATCCATATAGCCATCTATACCAGCTAGATCTGATTCCGCCACAGGTGGTGGAGGCTGGTGAGGAGGTACTATTATAGCAAGATCGTATTTAAGCTCAGCTCTACTTGTTCTTATAGTCTTTAACTCAGAATCTATTGATTCAAACTTTGTACTACCTATATACTCTATCTTAAACTCGCTGAGCATTTCTTTAAACATACTAGACATTAATGGTCCAAAAGGCTCCATCGGCACAGACCATTCATGGAATACTGTTATTCTAGGACTCAGCCCTCTCTGCTCGAGAACATACTTTACCAATGAAGCTACTTCGAATGGTGCTGGAGGACATCTATAAGGCCAACTACTTATACCTACTACTACTCTAGGCTCTCTGTTCCTCAGATTTGCTAGCTTCTTACGACATTCTAGAGCACCAGCTAATTCCCATGGAGCACAACTATCACCTGGTGGTTCTCCAGCCAGCGAGCCTAGAGATACTACAAGATAATCATACTCGTAGCTTGCTCCGTCTCGAGTATAGACTCTCCTATTAGCAGCATCTATCTTAGATACTTCTGCTCTCACTACCTTTATACCGTACTTTTCTAGTAGTTTTAGAGGTCTTCTTACATCGTCTGGTTCTCTAGTACCAGTCATTACCCATAGGTATGATGGTCTAAACTCATGGTACTCTGATTTATCAAGTATAGTTATCTCTACTTCGCCACGACTCCATTTACTTAATCTACGTGCAACAACTGCTCCTCCTGCTCCTCCACCTAGTATTAGTACTTTTGTCTTCTTTGTAGACAATCTATTCACCTATTCGAATATTCTTCAAAAGATTATATTTATTCTCATGTAGATATGAGAGAGAACGAGATTATATAATAGTTTCCTAAAAATACTCACTTAGACTCATACTTGTAGTGATACAACAAGAGCTACTATGAGAAACTAAGTCCTTCTTTACGAGAAACTATACTTACTCCTTCTCTCTTATTAATCTCTAGTACTATATCTGCTGCATCTTCTACTTCTCTATCATGTGTAACTACTATCAACTGGTCTAGACCAGTTACACTCGAAGCATATCTAATAATATCTATGAGTTCTTTCCTCCTGTCTTCATCTAGATGTACAGTTGGCTCATCTAGTATTAGTGACTCGAGCTTTCTACCTACTACTCTCGCTAGTGCAAGTCTATAGGCTATTGCTAGTGCTGTTTTCTCACCACCACTTAGCATAGAGACTGTCTTCTGTCCTTCTCTCGTTATGAGAGTAACTCCGAAGTCTTCATCTAGTTGTATCGCTGTAAACTCTACTTGGAACTCTTGTAGTATCTGTTGAATATGATACTCTAGTAGATTCTTTGCTCTAGCACGTATCAAGCGTGGTAATTTATCTCTAGCTAAAGCTTCTCTTATACTCTTGAGAGTAGATACTGTGTACTCTAGTTTTGTTAGTTTTGTTTCTAATTCTCTAATTTCATCTCCTAGTCTACGTAGTCTCTGAATCTCGTTTCTTACAAAATCTAGTTCTCCTCTCAACTTCCCAATAGTGTTTATTAGAGCTTCTCTTTCTGCCCTCAGTTCTTCGTATCTGCTCTTTGTCCTAGCATATTCTGTCTCAATACCTTCTAGTATACTGAGTTCCTCTAGGATATTACTATATTCTTTCTTCTTCTCAGCAAGAGCAACTTCTAGCGAGTATACTTCTCTCTCTAGTACTGGTAGTAGTTGAGCTTTTGATCTCAGCTCTTGGTATTCTCTATAGGCTAGTCTAGCTCTTCTTAGTTCATCTAGGATTTTTTCTCTACTAATACCTAGTCTCTCTATGAGTTTCTCGAGTTTTCTATTCTTCTCAGCGAGCTTCTCTTCGTAGTCTTTCTTCTCTTCTTCTTCTCTTTTCAGCTCTTTTTCTTCTATACTTAGTCTAGCATATGCTTCTTCAATACCACGTTTCTTAAGCTCTTTGATCTTTTCTTCTACTAGTTCATAATCTTTCTTTGCTGCAAGTAGGTAGAGTAGTTTTGTATTTAGTTTCTCTTTTTCTCTTTCTAATTCTACTACTCTACTAGATATAGCTACTAGCTTTTCTACAAGCCTAGTTAATTCTAATTGTCTCTTTCGTAGTCTTTCTCTATACTCTTTATACTTTTCTTGTTGTTCTTCGAGCTCTCTAACTCTATTCTTTAACTGGACCAACTCGGATGTATGTCTTTCTTTCTCGTGTCTTAGTACCTGTAGTAGATTTCTCCAATCATTCTCTCTGAGAGGCCTCCTACAAACAGGACATTCTCTCCTAGAACTAGTAATTATCTCTAGGTAGTCTTCTACTTGTCTTATTCTCGA
>JALTYD010000131.1 GCA_027046525.1 Pyrodictiaceae archaeon | reverse complement strand
ACATACGATGACCTACACAAGTTCACAATAGTTGATCTTCTAGATAACATAATCACGATAGATGACAATATAGTCTACAACATAGAGAAAAATAATAGATTTGGAATAGAACATGTTAGATTTATAATAGTAAAAGGACCACTACAGGCTCTCTACATGTATAATAATCCTCCTAGCAAACCCGTATTAGCACTCTTCACAAGTACATGTCGTGTTGTATCAAAAGTACTTGGTGTAAAAGAAAACAGTATAAACATATACGTCATACCTGCGAGAAAATAGACATCAGATAGGATAGGGCATCATCACAGATAGATTAATCAGACGGGGTTCTTTCATTCATCTTAAATTCCAGCTTAATACAACCCTCATACTATAGTGATATCTATTAAAGTAAAATAAAATTACTAGCTAAGAACCTATATGTTGAAAAGAGTACAAAGAGCTTTAAAACAAGATAGAGAAGCAATCTAGATATAAAGCTGCCAGAGGGGTAGATGTGGAAAAACGCCTAGTAGAACTCTCTAAGATAATCAAAGGCTATGATCCAATAGAACTTTCGGAGAAGATAGAGCACAGAATATGTGATAATAATAAGAGGAAATACTATAGATTCAGAGGCGGAAGATTCTATGGAGGAATAGCTACAGGTGATGTAGTTGGATGTAACCTTAGGTGTATATTCTGCTGGACAGGAAGAGCCCGAGACGATCTTAATATTGGATACTACGTAGATCCAGAAACATCCTTTAAGAAACTAACGAGCATTGCTACTCGAAACAACTACAAATACATAAGATTATCAGGTGGAGAACCTACATTATGCTCCACGCACCTACTAGAACTAGCTAGAATCATTAACGATAATACAAAGTACATCTTCATACTAGAAACAAATGGTATTCTACTCGCTAAAAGACATGCAATCGTAAAAGAACTAGCTAAGCTAGAAAATATCCATGTTAGACTATCAATAAAAGCGTGTAATCCATCATACTTCAAGGCACTAACAGGAGCAAAAGAAGAAGCATTCTACTTGCAGCTAAAAGCTGCAGAGACACTATTTGATAACGGTACTAGTTTCCACATAGCTATTTTTGCATCATTTGGAGAAGAATCATGCTGGAAAGACCTCCTAGAAGAACTTATATCTATAACAGATAAACAAGTAGTAGAGAATATCGAAGTAGAGTATCTAATAATGTACAAACATGTAGCACAAAAACTCTCACGACTAGGAATCAAACCTAGAATAAGCTATAAGCCATGGTAAGAAACGATAGACAGGTTAGAGACATCATGGTTGATACTCAAGGAGAAATACTAGAAGAGTTAGGAGATCCTATCGAAACTCTATCGAAACTAGTATGTTTACTCAGAAAAACTAAACAAAATCCTGGACTCAGAAAAGCAATAAGAAACTTAATACTAGACTACTATACTATCTACAGAATCTTAGGCTATAAGATCCTACTTGATGAAAAGAAGATAAAGGGTCTGCCTGAACCTATACTTGTAGTATACCCCAGTAATTGTACAGTAAGAATACTGTACAGAGATGATCACCTGCAGATATACTGTAGCGAGGAACTACTATATACGTGTTAAATACAGGGTCTGTGCTGCGCGGGTCTTCATAATCACTATATTCTGACCTTTCTAGCTTCTTCATCCCCTAGATATTATCTAGCGTGAAGAGTGCTTTAACTTGTTTCAGGACAGTTTAACTAGCCTTGTACTGTAAGAAGCTATACAAGCTACTATGGTAATGAAGATTACCATGTTATGATTAACACTGTTAACTATTCCCATATTCCAGTATCAAGATTAACGCTTTAATCCGCAGTAATACCATATTAAGAGAATCGTGGTGCTTACTTATTGGGGGTATTTAAGCTAATACTAGGTACGCCTATTCTAGCCTCAACACCCCGCCCCTGGGAATTCTTCAAAGTAGATGGGATAATGGTAAATGCACGTGAAATACTAAAGAATAATCTAAGCTACAAAGTACGTGGTAGAGGTCTTAGAAAACTCTTAGGTATTAGTGATGAAACAGAACTATGGATAGATAGTGGAGGATACCAGTTCCTCCTACATAGAGATACACCGAGTTTATACAAGCTAGCTAATCTATACAAATCAATAGATGCAGACTACTATGTAAGCCTCGACTATCCTCCTAGCCCACATGACACTCTTAAAATTAGATATGCAAAAATAGCTAGAACTGTGAGAAACTTCCTCAGGCTGAAAGATCTACTCAAATGCTACCTAGAGGAAGGTAGACTAGTCCCCGTACTCCATATGTCTGTAAAAGAACCATTAAAAATACAGCTAACTGCATACGAACCACATTCATACACAATAGCGATCGGAGGCCTTATACCATACTTTATGCAGAAATCCGGGAAATTCTCTCGTCTAAAAGCTCTCGTCTTCCTAGCACTAGCTAGGAAATCGTGGAGTGGAGAAATACACGCCCTGGGTACAGCATCTACTGCTATTATTCCACTCTTAAAAAAACTCAGGATAGAGAGTAGTGATACACATACATGGAGACATAAAGCTGCATATGGGAAAATAATCGTACCAACAATTGGTGAAAGACATGTGAGTACCAGAACTATCAAGTTCGGCCCAGCTTTCCTAACGAAGGCAGACGAGAAAGAAACAGTAAAAATACACCTAGAAAAACTCCTTAGAAGCACAGAGATAAACATAACACTTAGTGATCTAGAAACTAGCTTCGAAGCTAGAGC
Source organism: Pyrodictiaceae archaeon (assembly GCA_027046525.1). GTDB lineage: Archaea > Thermoproteota > Thermoprotei_A > Sulfolobales > Pyrodictiaceae > JALTYD01. The sequence goes on along the minus strand of JALTYD010000131.1, from coordinate 161 downwards.
TACATTTAATGCCTGGGCTCTCAAACAAGTAGCCACAGACGGATTTAGCTACTCTGGACTTAGTCGATCCTTTGCAAAACTCTACGAAATAGCTGATAAACTACTAGAGTATAATAGAGAAGACCTCGAAGAAATGCTAGTAAAACTACTAGGTATGAAAT
>JALTYD010000130.1 GCA_027046525.1 Pyrodictiaceae archaeon | reverse complement strand
AAACAATTGTACCTTTAGAACATGTTCAGACAGGAGACATACTTAGAGTAAAACCGGGAGGTAAAATTCCGGTTGATGGAAGTATTGTTTCAGGAAAAGCAACAATTGATGAAATAAAACTAGCTACATTTATTCATGAACACGATGAAACTCGCAGATTACGTATATTAGGCTTAAGAAAGACAATGGAAATTCTAAATAGAATGAATCTACCTATATGGTTTACACCTGGTGTTATCCACCTACCAACAGTACCTTACTGGAAGAAAATAGGAAGAATCGATATAGGTACTAGCGACAAAGTATTTGTGGCAGCTGCTGTACTAAGAGAGGAAGTAGAAGAAAGAAAAGTACCTATCTCACAGGTAGACGTAATTGTAGTAGAGGTAGGCTATGCTTATACGGCTGCACTAAGACTTAAGAATGGAAAAATAATAGACTCAGTAGGAGGTACTACAGGCTACCAAGGTTATATGGGGATAGGATTCTGGGATGCAGAAGTAGCTTATCTACTATGCTACAAATATCCTGCTTTCTCAAAAGAGCTCTTATTCAGAGGAGGTATTTCAACAATTTTAAATAAAGATTATCCACCACCAGCTCCTCAAGAAGTAGAGGATGATGCTCTTAGAGGAGATAAAAATGCAAATAATGCTATTAAGGCTCTTGCTGAATCAGCTCTCAAAGATGCTCTTTCTCTATTTACGAATGGTATACCACGTAGAATCTACTTATCAGGAAGATGGTCACGATCTAATCTTTTCACTAGCTGTTTTGAAGAATATGCTAAGCCTATACTAAGACGGCTAAACGTGGAGCTAACTAAACTATCAAAAATAGGCTCAACAAAAGAGGCAGCACTAGGTGCAGCAATAATTGCAAGTGGATTAGCTGGTGGAAAATACAAATGGGTAGTTGACTCTCTTGAACTCGATAGGAGTAGTGGTTCAATACTCGACTACTTAGAGAGTTTAGCTCCAATAAAACGAGACAAGTGAGTGTACCGGGATGACTTTGTATATCGTTGGGGGAGGTTTATCTCGAGACTACTTGACTAGAAAAGCTATCGAGATATTAAGAAAAGCTGATAAGATCTATATTGATAGCTATACCAGTATTGCTCCAGGCATCGATTCTAAACTATCTCAAGACCTGGATATTAACCCAGACAAAATTATCGTTGCTAATAGAGAAGTACTTGAAAATAAATCACATGTAGTTATTCGCGAAGCAGAGACAAAGAAGGTAGTTGTACTTGTACCAGGAGATCCTTTGATCGCTACAACACATATATCTTTAGTCGTTGAAGCTAAGAGAAAAAGTATAGAAGTAGAAATAATTCCTGGTGTCTCAGGAGTCTATGCTTCGATAACACTAACTGGGCTACAATTTTATAAGTTCGGCAAACCAGTAACTCTTGTCTATCCTAGCGAAGCCTTTATACCATTTACTACACTAACTACGATAAAAGAGAATATAGAAAGAAATCTTCATACTCTTGTCTTACTTGATCTTCGACTCGATGAGGGTAAAGCAATGACTATACCAGAGGCGATAGAGTTACTACTCTATATTGAAGAGAAGATGCTCAAGGAGAAAGCAATAGATAAGCCTCTTATAAAGAATTCACTAATAGTGGGTGTAGCTCGCGCGGGGTTATCTGATTTTAGATGTGTAGCTGGCATGTACGAGAAAGTAAAGGAACAGATATATCCTCCTCCACCACATTCTATAATCATTACAGCACCTATACTTCATCCTATAGAACGAGAGGCATTAGTATTATTATGTGGATTAAATAGTGGGCAAAAAGAACATTAGTCTGATATAGTCTTAAATAACCAATGATAGTCACAATCCTCACACAAGATATTGATGTGGGGATTGGTGCTTAGTAGTGCTTCCTCACGAATTAATTGCTAAACATATAGCACCTAAAATAAAACTCCTAGTAATAAAAAGACTCTATGAGAAAGGTCTTGGACAAGATAAAATAGCTAAGCTCTTAGGATTAACCCAGCCAATGATAAGTAAGTACTTACGTTACCGAGAAGATGAAGTCTATTTCTTCTTAGAAGAGTCAAATATTAGAGAAGAGATAGAGCAGATTGTTGAAATACTCTCGCATTACTTAGAGGATGGTAACATATTAGGTTATATAACTACTTTCTCACATTTTATGAACACTCTTCTTGCACGTGGATCATTATGTGAATTTCATAGAAAAATAGACCCGCGTGATGAGCTTAAAAACTGTAGTATATGTCTTTATCTGTTCACTCCGTTTACCGATCCTGTCATCGAAGAAGTCAAAAAGGCTCTGAACCTACTAAGTTTAGAACCTAATGCTGCGAAATTAATACCAAATGTAGGATCCAATATTGTTGCAGCCAAGAAGAACGCTAAGAGTATAATGGACATAGTTGGACTAAGTGGTGCTATAGTGAAAGAAGGAAAAAGACTAGTTATAGTAGGTGAACCTATCTACGGTGGTAGTAAGCATACTGCTTCTGTCTTACTCAGTGTGATGAAAAAATGGAGGAATAAAAGAGCATGTATAGTCATATCTTATATAGAAGAATGTATAGAAAAACTCAGAGATAGCGGTCTTAATGTAGTATATAGTGGACCTCATAGGAATTTAAAGAGCTTAATAAAAGAACTAGAAAACACAATAGATAGATCATATCTACCTATAGATGTCATTGCAGATAGAGGAGGTATAGGTCTAGAGCCAGTTGTATATATCTTCGCTGAAAACGCTCTTGAAGCTGTTAGACGTTCTCTTATCTGTTTAAGGTAATTAATATATAGCATAGTATAACTAGGTTATTGTACAATAAATTACAATTCATTATCTACGTGGACTAGGCTCTTCAGTTAAGAAATCTTCACCTCCTGCAAGTACTTGTTGAATCGCTGAATACAAATCATCAATACCAT
>JALTYD010000129.1 GCA_027046525.1 Pyrodictiaceae archaeon | reverse complement strand
TTTTTTCTCTAGTTCTTCTAGGTGTTTTTCTAGTTCTTCTCGTTGGGCGAATCTACTATTGCTTCTCCAGTGTACAGATATTTTCTTTTCAACGAGGTTTGTAGCTATTTCTAGTAGTTCTGCTTTTTTGTATGGTGATCTTATATGTTCACTAATAGTTACTCGGGGGTTGTCTATTTTGCGTAGTATTGCATAGTCGCCTACAACTGCTAGTCCTGGTATGAGACGTGGTTTTTCTACTGGTTTCACTCCTGGTTTTATTACTATTGCAGTTATTGTTTCTCCTTCTCTACAACTAGTAGTGTTTAGGACTAGTTCTGTTTCTGTATTATCTACTTTTGCTCTACATTTGTTGTTATTCTTTGAGGCTATTTTTGCTCTAACAGTAGAGTATAGTTGTAGTTTTGACTGCCAGTAGAAAGAGTATAGGAGGGTTTTTCTCAGTGTTTCTACTAGTTTTTCTGTTGCCCATGGATAGCCTATTACTAGGAGTTCTGAAGGATCTATATCGCTATTCTTTATAGTTACATCTGCTGGTAGGTTTAGCTGAGGTATATTGAATCTCTCAGATATTATTCTCGAAGCTTGTACTATCTGGAATCCTTGTTTTAGGAGGAGTTGTGTTAGAGCTGTAGCATATACTCCTCTGATTCTCACTCTTGGTATTCTCTCACTACTAGTACTAGTTTCTAGCACTCTAGTCCTCCCTGGTGTTCTCGTTAGTGTATATTTCTATTAATAGTGTTAAGCATAGTTTTGGTAATGTCTCCCTCTCTATGTAGTATAAGCTTATGAGAGGGTATTATTGCTAAGTATGCTTAGGAGATTGTTCGAGAAGACGTATACTGTTAAGAGCTATGATAATATCTTCCTCGAGAACTTAGAAGCTTTCTACAATGCACTACATAGTACAGGTGGCTACTACACCTATAAGTGTCGTAGAGGGAGATGTAGATCTGAGATAAAACTTACAAAGAGAGATACAGGACTTGTACTCGAGACACCAGGATTGTATATCAGTAATTGTAGATTTATCTGTAGAGGAGATGGTCTACTTCTACCTCCACCGCCTACTGAAGAAGCACCAATACAGTATAGTTCGGGGGAGAAAGGCTTCGTAATAGGATATGCTGGGAATACACCAGTATATATAGGCGAGGAGTATCTATGGAGACATATAGCAATTATAGGGTCTACTGGATCTGGTAAGACACATACAGCAGCTAGAATAGCTAAATGTGCACCAGCACTAGGTGTAACTGTAGTAGTACTAGATTGGCATGGTGAATACCCCTCTATAATATCAAACTACGCAGAGACAAAGATACTAGCTGGTAGTAAGCTACCTAGAGTCGGTCTATCCTACGAAGCTATACCTCTAGATCTATCTCTCTCAGCTATAGAGAGTGTCTTAGGTCTAAGCCAGTTCCAAGCAACAATACTAGGACTAGTACTAGGATACCTAGTAGAAGATCATGAGAATAGAGGAGATATACTAGGTGCACTTGAAGAAATCCTAGCAGGTACAGCTAGTAGCTATAAACAGAGTAGATTAAAAACAGTACTCGATAAGCTAGAGAAAAAGAATACAGTAGAAGCTCTACTACGGACAATAGCGTTTCTCTACAGCGAGCGCTCACTCTCACCAAGCTTTACTAGATCTGAAGCAGAAGTATGGCTAGCATTGATAAGGAGAATAGGAATAATTGCTTCTAGTAGCTATAGCGATCTATTCATAGTTAAGAGGAGAACACTACTAGACGAAGTAGAAGAGAATAAGATAAACATATTCATACTATCAACAATACAGAGCCCGAGGATAAAGAAACTCTACACACTACTAATCCTACAACTCCTCTACACACTAGCTTATACCTCAGCTATAGGACCACTAGTAGTAGTCATAGAAGAAGCACACAATATAGCAAATACTGATACACTACAACATATACTCGCAGAAGCTAGGAAGTACAAACTAGGACTAGCACTAGTCTCACATACTACACAGATACTCCCATCACTTGCTCAATCAAATATAAACACTATAATTCTACACAGAATATCAGAAGCAGATCAATCACTATACAATATACCTAGAGAGACGATAGAGATAGCAAAAAAACTACCACCAGGAAAAACCCTACTACTAACACCAACAAATCAGCCAGTACTAGCAGAAATAAAAATAGAAAATCCCTGCTAGAGATATAGGAGAGAAATAAGGATATTAAAACCTAGGCGGGAAACAACAGACTATAGCAGAGAGGCTAGAAAGCGGGGGTGCCCGAGCTAGGTCGAAGGGGACGGGCTCAGGACCCGTTGGCGTAGGCCTGCGTGGGTTCAAATCCCACCCCCCGCACCACAACCTACTACACAACACTGTACTGCTAGACAGTAGATATAATACTAAATAACCTCTAGTAAGGGTATAGAGTGATTATAGTATTGATAGGACAAAAACTACTCAGAATACTATACAGGAAACCTACACTATCACTCTACAGAGACATTACAAGACTCAAGAGAGAACTACTAGTAGAAATCCTAGATATAGGAGGTGGGCCGGGACACCTACTCAGAGCTCTCCGATCAGCAGGAATCCTACCAACATACTATATAGTTGTAGAAGTTGATATTAAGCTTGCAGAGAAAGGAGAAATAAGAGAATACTCAGAAATAGTAGTTGCAGATGCACATAGACTACCACTAAGAGTATGGCATGGTACAATACTCTTCCACGACTCACTACATCATTTCTCTAACCCATACAGAGCTCTAGAAGAAGCAACAAATATACTAGGAGGAGAAAACTCATGTATAGTTGTAGACGATATTGATCCAAGTACTCTCGCTGGCAGAATTATAAAGACTATAGAGAAACTACTTAGATTCCCAGCAACATTCATCCAGCTAGACAAACTAGTAGAATTTCTATCCAGTAGAACACTACACATAGA
>JALTYD010000128.1 GCA_027046525.1 Pyrodictiaceae archaeon | reverse complement strand
AATAAAAGGCCACTATGATAGGAAAAACCCATCGAAATTCACAGACACGTATAGGCCAGTAGTCTTCTGGAATATTACTTATAAGTGTAATCTAAAGTGTATACACTGTTACATAAATGCTACTGCCACAGAGAGGCCGGAAGAACTAGATGAAAACAAGCTACTAGAAATAGCACAAGATATGACTAAACATGGAATACCACTAGTAGTAGTAAGTGGTGGTGAACCACTAGCTTCCAGGAAATTCTGGGTATTAGCAGAATATTTAAGTAGAGCTAGAATGCCCAAATGGAGTCTTAGTACAAATGGTACATTAATTGAAAGAGACACAGCTATGAAGCGAGCCGATTTAAGAGTTAGCTATGTAGGAATATCAATAGACAGTATAGACCCTAAAGAACACGACAAGTTTAGAGGCGTGCCAAAAGCCTTCGAGGCAGCTATCAAGGGGATCAAAGCATCTTTAGCTGCAGGTTTATATACTGGTATTAGGATGACACTTACAAAGACTAGCATAGAGAAAGCTCACAAGATTCTTAGCTTAGCTAGAGAACTAGGTGTTCAGAGAGTAAGTCTATATCTGCTGGATTCAACTGGGAGAGCTGCAGATCTGCTCTCTGAACTCCCTACACCAGAGCAAATAAGGAATCTAGCTGATAGATTAATAGATGCATCTAAAAAGCTAGGAGAAGATCTAGAAGTCTTAGTTGTGAGAGGGAATTTTGTAGGTATCTATGTAGCTGACAGACTATCTCGTAGTAGAACAGACTTCCTAGAGTATCTCAAGATGATCGGAGCACAAGGAGACTGTGGTAGAAAAACCATAAGTATATATCCTGATGGAAGCATTAAGCCTTGTCAATTCCTAGAACACTATACAATAGGTAGCTTAAAGCTCCACAAAATAAACGAGATACTATCGCCTCAGAACAAGATACTAAGACTCTTCATCAACACTCATGAAAAACTAAGAGGAGAGAAATGCTCAAGATGTCCATTCAAGATGGTATGTGGAGGTGGAAGTAGAAATAGAGCCTATATAGCAACAGGCGATTTTTGGGGAGACGATCCATTATGCCCAATTAATCCTATTGAGATCGCTGAAAAATGGAGAATAAGCGAAGAAGACGTATTTTACATCTTCAATAAAGCATAATGGGTATATAATCATGAGTACTAGTAGATTTAAGCCTCTCTACATAGATCTGAGTGGTTTCAGAGTTACAATTTTCGGTGGAGGGCTAGTTGGTACAAGAAGGGCTAAGTACTTCTTAGAAGCTGGTGCCCAAGTAAGAGTTGTAGCTAGAGAATTTACAAATGAACTCAAAAATATGAAAAATAAAGTCGAACTCATCAAGGCTGAGCTCAAAAATAACAAAGACTTAATAGAGAAGCTTGTAGTAGACTCAGATATCATAGTAATAGCAACTAATGATTCTAAACTCAATAATATTATAAACAATATAGCTAAATCCAAAGGTAAGTTCATAAATAATGCTACCGAGGCCCTTAAAGGGAATATAATAGTTCCATTTACTGGCGAGGCGTATAATGGACTACTAAAACTAGCTATAAGTACTCTTGGGTTATCAGGAATCGCTGCCAGAAGAGCTAGAGACAAGATCCTTAACGTCCTTGAAACTGATAAAGAGTTAAGAACTATGCTTAAGAGTATGATGTTGCTGAAGAAGGCATTTAAAAACTGTATAGATGATCCTAAGCTAAGACTTCCTCTGTACTTCATTATAGAAAATAGTAGAGAGTACTACAACGCTATATCTAGAGGAGATCTCAAAGCTGCAGTAGAAGCTGCAATAACCATCGCAGAAGTAACACTAGACAAAAACACTACAATGTGTATAAGAGACTACCTAACCCAGTCTGGAGGAATCAAGTAGCATTATACACACCTTCATAAACTCCATAAAACTGGTTCGAATAGTATTTACGCTCTATACAAGCTGGAGATGGTATATGCTAATAATGCGTAGAAGTTTTGTATATGCTAGTGGTGTCTATTCTTGGATATTCTTCTAGTACACCATGATCCAAGCACGCAAGAAACATCCAATCTATACGAGACAATAAAAATCATGCTTGAAAAACTAACACATAAAAAGATTATGCGTGTTCCTCTTAGTCTTGCTAAAAGTGTAGCCCCTTGGAAAGGTATAGTTATTGCATTATTTTTACAGAGAGGAGGTCATTTTGCTAGCATAAAAGAGCTATTTCATAACAATATCTGTGGCCCTATTCCTCAAGGTATTATCGCTCTCCATGTTCAGAGAATTATCTCTTCAGAAAATGTAGATGAACTCATAATAGTTTACCATAGAGCTAAAAGATATAAAGAAGAACAACTCCTGGACCTACTTAAGCTTGTAGAATTAATTAGAGACCTTACGGGCAAGAAAGTATATACTATTGCTTATCCTAGTAAAATAGTATGTAGAGATAACCAGCTAATAATCCCATTGAGTATGGGTCCAGGCGCAATAAAAAGAGATTATGAGAAAACTGGGTGTAATGTTGCATCCAGCCTTATGGAAACTAGCATGGATCTAATTATTTCGTGGATTTTAGGCTGTATCAATAGCTTCAGATAGATTCTCGAGAACAATTATTAAGATTTATTGCCAGTCTATAGATTTCTTCTCTACACTTACTGTGACTACTAAGATGCATATACATATATTACCTATTCCTACTAGTTTGCATTATTGGCCCAAGAGGAGGGTTATTAGTGCTCTCGAGGGTAAAAGTTAGAAGCTACTCAAGTAGTGCCAATTTAGGTCCAGGCTTTGACGCAATAGCACTAGCACATACTGCTTTCCATGACGAAGTAGAAATAAGTATAGCTCTAGGCGAAGGGAGGATTTTCTTCGATAAAATAACAGGTACATATGCATCAAACGATGATATTAGAAAACTTGTAATAAGATCAATAGAATTATTTAAACAATA
>JALTYD010000127.1 GCA_027046525.1 Pyrodictiaceae archaeon | reverse complement strand
CAATTCCTCGATGTTCGAAAAATACCTTACAGGTACCAATTTATTTATATTTACAGAGCTGAATCCCTTCGAGATAGCTCTTGAGCTAGAGAAAACATATGTTACTGCACCAGCAAAACCTGGGATGAAAACTGAAACTGAAATTGTACTACCAGCAGGAGATACAGGGTTTAAACCAGGTCCTATTATGAGTCTCTTCGGTAGACTTAAGATACCAATACGGACACAAGGTGGAACAATATGGATAGTAAAGGATACAAGAGTAGCTAAACCCGGTGATACTATATCTCCTGAAGTAGCATCTATACTCCAGAAACTCGGAATAGAACCTATGATAGTAAAACTAAAACCTAAAGTAGCATTTGAAGATAGCATAATTATCCCAGCAGATAAACTCAAACTCGATCTCAATGAATACAAAGACCAAATACAGAATGCTATTAGAAATGCACTATGGGTTGGTGTCGAAATAGCTTATCCATCACCCCAAGTATTAGAACTTGCATTACCAATTGCAGTCCGTAGAGCTATAGCAGTTGCTTCTGAATCAGGCTACATAACACCTGAGACAGCTGAATATGTCGTATCGACAGCAGTAAGAAAAGCACATGCCTTAATTCTTGCAATGGGCGATTACGCTAGAGAATTAGGTGTTGAGATCTATACTCAGCCATCCAAAGTTGAAACAACAGAGAAGAAAGAAGAGGAAGAAGAAAAAGAAGAAGAGGAGAAAGTAAGCGAAGAGCAGCTTGCTGCCGGTCTTGAGAGCCTCTTTGGTTAATGCTGAATGTATTCTACAAAATTATTTTAAGTAGAGCGAAACACTCTAAATAACATTGTATATTTTGTTTAAACAACGTGGTAGGCATATACATGAAAACTACAGTAGATCCAAAGGAATACCAGCTGGATTTCTTTAAAGAAAAAGGATTTATCCGAAAAAAGTGCCAAAAAGGCAAAGAATACTTCTGGACATTAGACCCAGAAGCTACTACTTGTAACGATGCCCCCTGCGTGGATTACTTCTTCTGGGAGATTCCTAGAAAAGTTGGACAGCTGAACGTTGATGAGGCAAGATCATTCTTTATAAAATTCTTCGTAGAGAAACAGCACAGCTATATTAATCCACGTCCAGTTGTCGCACGATGGAGAGACGATCTCTACTTGACAATAGCTAGCATAGTTGTCTTCCAACCACATGTAACAAGTGGTATAGCTCCTCCTCCTGCTAATCCACTAGTAATTGTTCAGCCTAGTATCAGGCTAGAAGATATAGATAATGTTGGGATAACACTAGGCCGTCATCTAACAAGTTTCGAAATGGGAGGACATCATGCATTTAACTACCCAGATAAATACGTGTACTGGAAAGAAGAAACTGTAGCATATGCCTATGAATTCTTCACAGAAAAACTAGGTATTCCTCCAGAGAGACTTGTCTTTAAAGAATCATGGTGGGAAGGAGGCGGAAATGCAGGTCCTAGTTTCGAAGTAGCTGTAGGTGGGCTTGAGCTAGCAACACTTGTATTTATGCAGTACAAAGTTACAGATAATGGCTATGAGCCACTAAAGTTAAAGATAGTTGACACAGGCTATGGTATCGAAAGAATCTCGTGGTTCACACAGAGAGTCCCTACAGGTTTTCATGCTATCTATGGAGATCTCGTTGATAAGTTTAGAAACCTCGTAGGCCTAGAAAAACCCGATGAAAAAATACTTTGGACAGCTGTAAGACTAGCTGGAGGTCTTGATCCCGAAGATCCACAAAGTATAGACAATTTCTATTTGAGGATCTCGAAACCTCTAGGCCTTGAAATCCACGAAGTTAGGAGTATCTTAGCAAAAGAAGCAATGTTATATTCTCTCCTAGACCATACTAAAACTATATCACTAATGCTCGGAGATGGTATAGTTCCTAGCAATAGTGGAGAAGGTTATCTAGCTAGATTAGTTATCCGAAGAGCACTTAGAATACTTTCACGACTAGAGGCCGAGGTCCCCCTCAGAGAACTAATAGAGCTACAGATAGATTATTGGGGCAGAGGATACTATAGACAGTTTATCGAAAACCGCGATTATATTGTTAAAGTAGTAGAACTCGAAGACAACAAGTATAGAAAAACTCTAGAGAAAGGCCTCAAGAGGCTAAAATCTACTATACGTGGAAAAAGTATGTTAAGTATAGATGATATAATTACGTTCTACGACTCACACGGGATACCCCCTGAAATGATACAAGATATAGCCTCAAAACTAGGTATTAGAGTTGAAATACCCCATAACTTTTACTCGTTAGTCGCTACTAAGCATGGAGCAAGTGGAGGAGTAGCAAGGCCTACAGAAAAATCTTCTCTCCCTCCAGATGTACTATCGTGGGCTACGAACTTCCCTGAAACTTATAGACTCTTCCACGATGATCCGTATATGAGAGAATTTAAGGCTAGAATCTTAGGAGTAAAGGAGATTTACTTAGTACTAGATAAAACTCTCTTCTACCCTACTGGTGGTGGACAGTTAAACGATACAGGCTATTTAGTCATAAATGGTGCAAAGTACAGAGTTAAACACGTAGAGAAAACAGATAATAATGTTATCATACATGTGCTTGATAAACAACCACCTAGTGATGCTATTGGTAGACAAGTCATAGGCTTGATTGACTGGGATCGTCGTTATAAACTTATGAGACATCACACAGCTGTCCATGTAGTCCTAGGAGCTGCAAGGAGGATTCTAGGATCACATATATGGCAGGCAGGTGCAGAGAAAACAGTTGAGAAAGCACGTTTAGATGTTACTCACTATGAACTCCCTCCACCCGAGGTAATCAGGAAGATAGAAGACTTAGCGAACAAAGTTATTCTTGAGCGGAGACCAGTTAGAGTAGAAGTAATTGAACGTAATAAAGCAGAAGAAAAATATGGGTATAGGATATATCAAGGAGGTGTTCCACTATCACCATATCTAC
>JALTYD010000126.1:323-2969 GCA_027046525.1 Pyrodictiaceae archaeon | reverse complement strand
AGCCTCTAAAGAAAATAATACCTTTCAAACTAGTAATTCCAGGATTATTATTCATAGATACACCAGGCCACGAGCTATTCTCGAATCTCAGACGTAGAGGAGGTAGTGTAGCAGATTTCGCTATACTTGTTATCGATATAAATGAAGGTTTCCAACCACAGACAGTAGAAGCTATAGAGATTCTGAGGAGGAGAAGAGTACCATTCATAGTAGCAGCTAACAAGATAGACAAGATCTATGGCTGGAGATCTTCTCCTAATGCTCCATTCCTCTTATCTCTAAAGAACCAGAGTAAGAGAGTAATTGATATACTCGAGAAACTACTATGGGATAATATTATATCTAAACTATACGAGCATGGATTTCAAGCAGATCGATTCGATAGAGTAAAAGACTTTACAACTACAATAGCAGTTATACCTGTCTCTGCAAAAACTGGTGAAGGAATACCAGAGCTACTAGCAGTACTCGCTGGTCTAACACAGAGATATCTACAGAAAAGACTTGTATACGCTGAAGGCCCAGCTAAAGGTGTTGTCTTAGAGCTTAGAGAACAACCAGGTCTAGGTACAGCTGCAGATGTAGTGATATACGATGGAGTACTCAGAAGAGACGATATTATAGTCACAGGAGGACTAGAAGGTGCAATAGTGACGAAGATAAGAGCACTACTAATGCCTAAACCTCTACAGGAGATAAGAGTCGCTAAGAGAGAACTAGTACTAGTAGACGAAGTACATGCAGCTGCAGGAGTAAGAATAGTAGCTCCCGATCTCGATAAAGCAGTTGCAGGTGCACCACTCTACGTAGCTAGAGATAACGAAGAAGCTAAGATACTAGCAGAAAAAGTATCGAGAGAAATAGAAGAACTCAGAGTAAAAACAGATACTGAGGGCCTAGTAGTAAAAGCAGATACTCTTGGAAGTCTAGAAGCTATAATCGAAGCACTAAGAGCTAGAGGTATTCCTATAAGGTATGGAGATGTAGGCCCTATCGCTCGGAGAGATGTCATAGAAGCAAGTGTTAGTAGAGAGATAAACAAATTCTATGGAGTTATACTAGCTTTCAACGTGAAAATTCTCCCAGAAGCTGAAGAAGAAGCAAAAAAACAAGAAATAAAGATCTTCAGGCATAATGTGATCTACAGGCTCATAGAAGATTTCGAGAAGTGGTATAGAGAACAACGAGAACTCGAGAAGAGAAAAGCTATTGAAGCACTTGTAAGACCTGGTAAGATAAGAATACTACCGGGCTATATATTTCGTAGAAGCAACCCAGCAATAGTTGGTGTAGAAGTACTAGGTGGAGTAATAAAGCCAGGATACCCAGTTATGAGAGGAGATGGTAAAAAAATAGGGACTATTCACCAGATACAAGATCGTGGCCAGACAGTACACGAAGCTAGAGTAGGTATGGCAGTAGCTATCTCTATAAGAGGCCATGTAATGGTTGGTAGACATATAGACGAGGGCGATATACTATACACAGATATTCCAGAAAAACATGTACTAGAATGGCTTACAAAATATAAATCAGAGCTTTCAGACGACGAAGTACTAGTACTGAAAGAAATCATAAAGATAAAGAGGAAACAGAATCCTACATTTGCTGTCACAATATAACCATCATAATCTTACAAGGAAAGGTGCTAGTCCTAGTTGAGCAGAGTTATTCAGAGAGAACAATTTCTACAATGGATAAGAGAACTATACGATGTAGGAGAAGTAGTAACAGGATCAAAACCAGAGAGAAAACTCGTAAAACTAATTAGAAATCTATACGGCGAGATAATAGGAGTCGATCCTAAAACACTCCCAGTAAGAGTATTATCGTGGGAGGATAGAGGCTCTATAATAGAAGCATGTGGAGAAGATATAGATGTTGCTGCATGGCCTCCTACTCAGAGTACTGAAGTAGAAAACAACATAGTAGAAGTAAGAGAGCCTCTAGATCCTCAAAACTGGTTAAAAGCAAGAGGCAAAATAGCACTAGTAGAACTCCCAGAAGATCCTGATGATTCAGTTCTTGCATATCTTCATGCTACAAGAGTAGGAGTAGATGGTGTAGTTTTCTATGATAGGTGGAGCAACCGCCTAAGAAGAATAGTTGTTGTAGATAAACCTTATCTCCCACCTAGAGTATCTATACCAGATATACCAGCCGTAGGTCTGAGACGAGAACATGCTAAGAAACTACTAGAGTGTAGAAAGATTAGACTATTACACCGAGGCTACCTATACGAATCGATAGGATACACTATTGAGCTACTAGTAGAGAAAAATAGTAGAAGAGAAGTCCTACTAACAACACACCACGATCACTGGCTAGGAGGAGTAAACGATAACCTAGCTAGTGTTGTCGTAGTAGCATTTATTGCATCTAGAATAGCTAAGAAGATAAAACATGGATCTCTTAGAGTAGTTAGTTTTACAGCAGAAGAATTCGGAGATCCTTCTCTCTCTACATGGTACTGGGCTTATGGTTCGAGAGTATACGTAGAAGCTCTCCAGAGTACAGGCGATATAGATGAGCTAGTTGCAGTACTAAATCTAGACATAGCAGCATCATGGACACCAAAACTATATGCAACTGGCCCAGAGATAAGAGTCTTAGCTAGAAATACACTAGAGAAACATGGTATAAGAA
>JALTYD010000126.1:0-313 GCA_027046525.1 Pyrodictiaceae archaeon | reverse complement strand
TAGTAACAGTAATGGACTATGAATCAGCTATTCCGATATACCATACAGACCTAGATACTGTAGATAACATAGACCTAGATGCTATCGATGCAGTAGCAAGAGCATACATAGATCTTGCAACAATACTACTAGATAGAGGAGAAGAAGCTCTAGACTACAGCTATGCAATAAATAGTATCTACGAAGAATCACGTAGAGTAAAAGGATCGATAGACCTCCAAGCACAACTATATAAACTCTTAATAGAAGTTGGAAAAGCTCTAGAGAGAAAAGACTATAATGGTATCAAAAAAGTATTCAGAATACTCTATAG
>JALTYD010000125.1 GCA_027046525.1 Pyrodictiaceae archaeon | reverse complement strand
CACTATAGGCTCTACATGTATATACTCTCTCTTTCTATGCTTTCTGCTACCCTGTAGCTCTACCACTATTCTATCCACCTCCATCTCTTCCTCGTCTAGATAGTATGTAGATGACCAGGTAATTCAATATACTTTGAAGAGAGTAGCCAGTAAATGGCCAGATAAGTTAGCAGAGTAGATATACCTAAATAGCTCCTAGTACTGTGTAGGCCTTATTGGAGTACTAGCATAGCTAGATATCTGCTGAGAGTGTTAGGCGAGTAGGAGAAATGCCTAGACTAGGGCATTGGAGAGGTAATCTACTAGCTCTTGCAGTCTTTGCAGTATTTAGAGGATTTAGTGTTAGTGGATTCCATGCATTCTTTACAGCATATATGAAGTATGTAGGTTTTAGTATGGGTAGTATTGGTAGTGTTATTACTATAGCTTCGTTGACAGGAGCTATCTTAGCGCCAGGATTTGGAGCTTTTATTGACTGCTATGGAGCGAGAATAGCTACTAGTATAACAGGAGTAATACTAGCTATAGCTCTTGCTCTCCTACTAGCACCACCAAGTTATCTAGTTTTTGTTGCTGCTTATGCCTTCTTTATGCTAGCATTTGTATTCGGCCAGCCTGCACGTGCAACACTACTAGCTAAGAGTGTTCCTAGAGAGAAACATGGCTACTATGTAGGACTACTAGCAGCTCTCTTCTCTGCTGCTCGTATAGCTGGGCCACTTGTAACAGGCCTAATAGTAGCTAGGTTTAGTTTTAGAACAGGATGGATACTTCTCCTCTTCTTTGCATGTATAGGTGTCTCTCTATTCCACTTACTATCGGAGAGAGATCCTAGAAAATGTACTAATCCTATCGAGGAGATGAAAGGAGCTTATAGACGTATACTATCTCCTTCTGAGAATCTAAAGAAGATCTATACACTGATAGCAATGGATAGAACTGGGTGGAGCCTCTGGTTCCCTATGCTTAGTGCTTATCTCTACGGTCATGGGTATAGTGAAGAGCAGGTAGGAGCTATCTTCACTATAGGTGCATTTATACAAGCACTATCAATGACTGGATGGGGTAGACTTGTTGACAAAGTAGGACCGCAGAGAGTACTACTAGCTTCAGAGCTTGTTGGAGTAACAGCTATGGCTCTACTAGTAGATCCTGTACCGTTCCTCAAAGGAGCACTAATAGCTGCTCTACTAGGTACATCTATAGCATCTTGGGTACCCAGCTATAACAAGCTTATAGCCTTGTATGCTCCTCAGAGACTAGGAGAAGCTTATGCTTCTGCTAACTCTGTTAGGAGTCTAGCTGGTTCATTTACACCTAGTATTGGGGGACTATTATTCGACTACGTAGGTCCAGCATCTGTATTTGGTCTATCATCTATACTTGTGCTTAGTGCAGGACTATATGCTGTAGAAAAGCTAAAAATATAGAGATAGTAGAAGAAAATAGATATCAAGTAGGTAGATGACTAGATAGTATTGGGGGATGAGCGGCCCACCCCCAGACTCTTAGCCCGCTGACTAGAGATCTAGGTGATGTCTGCCGGGCCGGAGGCGACCCTCTCCTAGCCGAGGAGCTCTGTACTAGTAGTCTCTACTAGTTTTCTATTCTCTACTAGTACTATTCTATCGGCTATTCTCCTAGTTATGTAGGTATCATGTGTTGCAATAACTATACCTATTCCAGCTAGTGATATTTTATCTAGGTATTTCATGAATAGCTTCTTTTTCTCTCTATCTAGATGTGCTAGTGGTTCATCTAGTAGTATCATCTGGGGGTCTAGTACTAGTGCTCTTGCTAGTGCAACTAGCTGTGCTTGGCCTGAAGATAGACTACGAGAATCTCTCCATAGTATATCTTCTATTGAGAGCTCTGAAGCTATTCTCTCTACAGCTCTACCTATATCCTCTCTGGAGATACCTCTTACACGTAGACCATATGCTATATTATCGTATACTGTTCCTCTGAAGAGTATTGGTTTCTCGTGTACATATACTATCTTCCTCCTTGCTTCAAGCAGTCTACTAGCAGATGACCATGGATTAGCACCATTTACTACCACTCTACCTCTCGTAGGTCTATAGATTAGACCAGCTATCTTTAATAGCGTAGTTTTACCAGATCCATTTGGCCCAGCTACTATAGTTGTTTCATTCCTCCTAAACACTACATCTACATCTTCGAATACCCAGTTACCACCAGGGTATCTAAACCACATCTTAGTTATCTCTATCAATACTGCTCCCTCAACCATAGTATTCTCGCTACAACAGATATAGATGCAACAATAACTACAAGTACTAGCCCCATGTATATTGCTTCTTCGAATCTACCACGTGATACCTCTAGAGCTATAGCTGTTGTCAGAGTCCTTGTATATCCTTTTATTCCTCCTCCTACAAGTAGTGCAACACCTAGTTCACCTATTGCTCTCGAAAACCCCATTATTATAGAGGCAACTACTCCATGTATACTCTCCAGCAGAACTGTAGCTATTACTTGTAGTCTACTAGCTCCTAGTGTTAGTGCTAGTTCTCCATAAGTCTCAATAGATCCCTTGATGACTCTATAGGCTACACTAGTTATTAGAGGAGTTACTAGTATTGCTTCGCCCAGTATAATAGCTTGAGGAGTATATAGGAGTTCTAGTACTCCTAGTGGTCCTTCTCTACTAAGTAGCATATAGAGTAGTAGCCCAACTAGTACTGTAGGTATACCAACTAGCGATTCAAGTATAGAAGCTATAGGTCTAAGCCTAGGCTTTGAAGCTAGTAGAAAAGCTAGTACTAGGCTCCACGAAGAAGCTAAGAGAGTCGCTGTTCCAGCAACATATAGTGATCTTATTGATACATCTAGGATCTCGCTACTAGTCATTTATCTCACCTACGGCGATTCTGCTAGAGCTTCCCAGTATCTTCTTAGTTCATATTCTCTACCTCTAGCTGGGTAGAAGAGAGACTGGTTATAATCTTCTAGTCCATATTCTCTTATGAGATCTTGGTTATCGAGTATAAAGAG
>JALTYD010000124.1 GCA_027046525.1 Pyrodictiaceae archaeon | reverse complement strand
CACTATACCCTTTGTAGTACTTAGATATCTTAGATCGAGCTTCTGATACTCTTAGACCCCATAACTCCTGCTTTGTTTCTACTCTAGCACTACTACTATCGATAACTAGTACTCCTGGTGTATCTAGCTTTCCAAGGACTACTAATGCATCAAATCCTAGTCCTCGTAGAGAATAACCTAGTTTAGCACCTACAGATGATCGCCCTAGGAAGCCTGTTAGTGGACTTTTAGCCGAGATAGTTGTCTTCGAAGCTGTTGATAGCCCTGTACCTACGAGTACTCCCGGAGATATAACTAGTGGGTTTTCTGGCGAGAAAGGATCTATATCTCTACTAGTATACTTGTATAGTATATACGAAGCTAGAGCTCTCCCACCATAGAGTAGTTTTAGTACTCTACGAGAAATAGTTTCGATCCAGGATTTATCGCTTGATAGATCATAGAATAGTACTCTGCCTGTCAGCCAAGTAGTATCAGTCAAGATAGACTACACCAAGTTTGTATATAGTCTAGTGTAGTCTAAATTATCTTGGATTCTATACCAGCTAGATATAGAGTATTTATCGTGTTTTCTCATGAAAAGCTTATTAACGACTTAGTAATAGAGTGTGAAACAATAGTGGATAGTAGGGATTAGTAGGAGAGAGTTATAGGTGTAGTAGATTGCTTGGATTCTGGCTATTCTATGATCCTTTCTTCATGATAGCACTATTTACAGCATATGTTGTTGGTTTTATATTTCTACAGTTTGTAGCTATGAAGATAGCACCTAGAGTTGCAGCTAAAGTATCTGGCAGATTCTCTCTCTATACCTCGATGCTATTAACAGCATTCCTAGTACTTGGAGGAGGTATCATAGCTGTATACGCAATCTATAATGCTGCTCTACAAGCAGGTGTTCTAATACCTCTAGAGTTTATGATAGGGTTTGTTATCATAGCTAATATCTTCAGCTATATCATGGCGCCATGGCTTATCAATGCAGCATACAGTGCTAAACCTGACCCAGAACTCCAGAGGCTAGTTGATGAAGCAGCTGTATCGCTAGGTGTAAAACCTCCTCGTGCTGTGAGTGTTGAAGGACCGCCTAATGCTTTTGCATACGGTAATATTCTAAGCGGCAGATATGTTGCTGTAACAGATAGCTTAAGAAACATGCTATCTAGAGAAGAACTACTAGCAGTTATAGGGCATGAACTAGGACACCACAAGCATAGAGACATGGTTATACTACTACTACTCGGAATAGTCCCAAGCGTACTATACTACATGGGTATAATGCTCATACACACAGGTCTATGGGGTGGAGGTAGAAGAAGCGAGAGAGGAGGAGGTGCTATCTACTTAGCTGCTCTAGGCGTACTTAGTATAATGTTGAGCCTCGTTATGCAGATAATTGTTCTAGCTTTTAGTAGACTAAGAGAGTACTACGCTGATACTGTTGGAGCTAGAACTGCTGGGTCAAGGCCAATGCAGAGAGCTCTTGCAAAAATACACCTCTACTATCACTCACAACCTCATGTCGCAGAGAAGCTGGGCGAGAGTAAAGTAAAAACACTCTTCATATATGCTTTCACAGAAGCAGTAGCAAATCCATTCTACCCTACAACTAGGGGCTGGAGGACAGCATCGTTTAGAAACATTGATAGAATAGTAGAAGAGCTTAAGATGGAGAAAGTAGATCCTTCACAAGAAGTTATGAGTAGTCATCCACCCATACCGAAGAGGCTCAGATTCCTAGATAGTCTAGAAGCTCAGGAAGCTAGAAAAATAAAAATAGAGTAGTGATACTAGTCTTATTCTTCTATTCTTTTTTTCACAAGCTTGATGAATTCCCTCATCCAGTAGGGATTATCAGGCCATGCTCTAGATGTAACAAGATTACCATCTACTACAACTTCTTTATCTACCCATTCTGCACCAGCATTTATAGCTTCAGGCTTAGTCGCTATGTAGCTTGTAACACGTCTACCTCTGATGAGGCCATAAGCTGCGAGTACTTGTATACCATGGCATATAGCAGCTACTGGTTTATTCTCTTCGAAGAAGTGTCTCACTATCTCTTCTAGCTTCTTTTCGAGCCTAACATATTCTGGCATACGACCTCCAGGTATTACAAGTCCATCATATTCTCGTGGATCTACTTCCTCGAAACTCTTAGATGTCCAATGGAACTTGTAGCCAGGTTTCTCAGTATATGTTTCTACTCCTTCTTCGAAATCATGTACAACAGTATATAGAGGCTTCTTCTTAGGAGCAGCAACATCTACCTCCCAGCCTTCTTCTATGAGACGCCAATATGGATAGTATATCTCTTGAGCTTCTACAGCATCTCCACCTATTATGAGGATACGTGGTTTAGGCATCTGAATCTCCCCCTATTAGTTAGAATACTTGTCATACTACAGATAGAAATATAATACTCTGTATATATATTACTTTCCGTCGCATAGCTTCTTACCTGTCTATATAGGAATTACTTTGTAAAATAGCTAGTAATTACGCTGTATGCAGGTATTACTAATTATGTAGTATTTAAGCATAATATATATATACTATAGTGGAATAATACTTCCGCTAACCCCCCACTCCGGAAATTTACGGCCCTATTATTTACATGGGATGATAACACTATATAAAGTGGTGAGCAGTTATAGTTTTAAAGCCTAGATTCAGAGAGCCAAAAGAATTTAACGATAGACAAAAGTATGTATCTGTTGTTAATGCTGTACTTAATGTACTAAAGTCTAAAGGTGGAGAAGCTAGTAGGAGAGAACTAGCTAGTATTGTAAGTAGGTATAGTAAAAAGCCTAACAAGAAATCTGTAAAAGTGACTATAAGACTCTATAAACACCCTAGTGGAGAAGCATGGAGTCCTGAGCTAGAAGAAGCTCTATGTATACTTGAAGCTGCTGGACAGATATATGTTGATAGAGAGAAAGTTATTCTCTTAGAGAACAAGAAGTATAGTAGGGAGAAGCTAGAAGAATAGATAAAGCTACTTAATAGTTTCCTCCCTATTTAT
>JALTYD010000123.1 GCA_027046525.1 Pyrodictiaceae archaeon | reverse complement strand
GGGTATAGTCTTTTCTCTAGCTTAGACCTATTCTCTGTGATATATTTAATAGATAATGCTTGGTTAGCAAAACTCATATCCATAACCTCGCTTGGATGACCCTCTGCTGCTACTAGGTTTACTAATCTTCCATCGGCTAATAGGTATATTCTCCGGCCATCACGTAGCTTGTACTCTGTGACATATCTACGTATGTTCCTCTTAGCTATAGATAGTTCTTCTAGATCTGGTATCCAGATTTCTACATTGAAATGTCCTGCATTAGCTAGTATAACGCCGTCTTTCATCAATTCTAAGTGTTCTCTCCTAATGACCTTCTTATTACCTGTTGCTGTAATAAACACGTCTCCAATTTTAGCTGCTTCAATCATAGAAGTAACATAGTATCCATCCATAACAGCCTCTAGAGCTTTAACCGGGTCTACTTCGACAACGACTACACGTGCCCCCATCCCTCTAGCGCGCGTAGCTATTCCTCTTCCAACCCATCCATATCCTGCTACAACAACAGTTTTTCCTGCGAGTAAAATATTAGTTGCTCTTAAGATACCATCGATGCTACTTTGACCAGTACCGTATCTATTATCAAACATCATTTTTGTCCTAGCATTATTAACTTCAATAACAGGGTAGAGTAGTACTCCATCTCTCTCCATTGCTCTCAGCCTAATTATTCCTGTAGTTGTTTCTTCTGTACCACCCCATACATGTTCAGCAATACTAGAGTATTCTCGGTGGAGAGTAGCATGTAGATCTCCTCCATCATCAATAACAATGTCTGGCTCACTAGATGCAACCCACTTTATACACCCAAAGTATTCTTCTTCGCTCATCCCTCTCCAGGCACAGACGTATACATTGTCTAGCTCAGATAGAGCAGCAGCTACTTCGTCCTGTGTACTGAGAGGATTACTTGCTGCTAAGTAGACAGTTGCTCCTCCTGCAACAAGGGTACGCACAAGTGCAGCAGTTTCTTTAGTGACATGGAGAACAGCTCCAATCTTTACTCTAGAAAGTGGCTTACTACTAGCAAACTCCTCTCTAATTCTAGAAGCAGTTACAGGCATTAGTCTTTCAGCCCACTCAATTAGTTTAAACCCATCACCAGCAAGTCTAGGATCTTTAATCTTACTACCCAACTCTACCACCAGCAGGCTAGAAAACTTCTAGCCTATAATTAATATCTCTCCCTCTAATAAGAAATCTCCTAGACCTTCCTAAGTAGCTATAGTAGACTGAAAACAAGAACATGGTGGGCCCGGGGGGATTTGAACCCCCGACCGCCGGGTCTCTCCCTCCTTCATCTAGGCCTCTCAGCAGACCCAGCGTCTATAGACTTGCTCGTGGTCTGGAGCCCGGCGCTCTGCCTGGCTGAGCTACGGGCCCATGTCTAAAGACTGTCTCAGGGCCCACCACGTAGATCATCCCCTTTGGGGTCTCCTGGGGGTTCAGCCCACTAATAGGTAGAAACTAGGAGGGATATTATTCTCTTACTCTTAGCCTCTGAGATATTGCATCGTTATTGTCTTTCTACGAATACTATCGTAGATTGTAGCTATTTTGTATACATGTTTTCTTGCATGAACTAGCCCGTAGATTTCTATGAATGGTATAAAGTTCGAAGCAACAAGTGCTCTCACATTACGTATATGTTTCTTGATACTATCCATATATTCTCGTAGAGGTGTTTCTACTGTTAACTCGCTACCTTTTACTACGAGTAGTGTATCTATAGCATCAATTGGTGGTGAGATCTCATAGCTCTTTACTATGAATACCAGCCCGAGATTTTTCCCTAAGCTTTTCGTAGCTTCGACTAATTCTCGTAGTTCATCAAAGTCATGGCTATAGTCTGTGATAATGAGTATACCTCTAAGCTTCTTTAAGCGGGATAGATACTCTACTAGGCTTCTAAGTCTACTCCTACTATCAGGTTCTGAACTACATACTTTCCTAGGCAGAGCAGCAATGATACTACGTGGATTACTAGTACGTATAAACTCTAGATCTCTACTACTTGTTGTACTAGGTGATAAAGCAAAGATTACCTTATCATTCCTCAAAGTAGCTACAAATAACGCTATCGAAGATATGTAGACAGCTACTCCTAGCTTATCCCAAAAGCTCATAGAATAGCCGATATTTAGGAAGATCATAGTCTCTACTAGCTGTTCTTCTTCGAATTCTTTTACCATCAGTTTATATTCTCCATTAATATCGATACTACGTGCTGTTGTTATCCAGTCGATACGCTTAGCATCATCACCTAGACTATACTCTCGGGTACCAATGTACTCTACTCCTAATCCTATCTTCCTACTCCTAGACATTCCAGTAAATAGTATAGTGGCATCAGCAGAAGCTAGCTTGTATGCTGTAAATGCTAGATTACACTGGTCTCTCGGCCTAGCCAATACTATTGTCGCCTCCTAAGTCTCTTAGCTAGATCTTTTATCTTCTTGAATCTCGCGAAGAGCATTCTATAGATCTTAGGATTCCTCTTGTAGTCATATATTAATAGTGTACTACATGCTATTAGTAGAGAAGATCCACGTAGTATGTATCCTGGAGATATAGTCGTTACGTAGTTTATACTAGTACAGATAAAACTAGGTACAATGGTATTCTCGTATGTATTATACATAGCATTAACTATCGTTAGATTATACGAAGAACTATTAATATACATACTAACTGTATCTTTAACCGCCTTATCCATGCTAATAAGCTTGTTTCCAACACTTAGTGGAATTTTACTTCCATCTAGTTTTAATAATATTACTAGTGCAAACGAGTAGCGTAGAGGCTGAGGACTTGTTGGTGTACTTCCTATTTTCATTAGAGATTTAAAAGTCTCAATATCTACTACTAGTCTATCAATACCGCCTAGGAGAAAATTGCAACTATCTAGTTTAGAGAGAGCTTGTCTCTCTATCAACTCAATTAGTACTTCTCCCTTCTTCCCCCATACTAGTAGTTCACGAGGAGGCCCCCACCTTATAGAATCTCCTGCTATGTAAGTATAGGTTAACGTAATATTCTCATAGCTATCGCCACTAAGCAGATATATTGTACATTCTTCTACATATGGTGGTTTTAGTTGTGGTGTAGTAGTGGTAGACCCTCTCTTATACCTCAGATAGCTAGGATATAGTATGAATTCTACTTCTTTGGCTTCTCTAAAGAGAGGAGGACTTCTATACCATAACCTTCCACCAATACTACCGAGAACATATAGATCATTATCTACTAGCACGAAAACAGGCAAATCTCTATTTAACATTCTTTTATCTGTACAATGAGTTGATATTTCTATCTGTGGAGATTTAAGCACTATAGCGATATAGGCAGCTAGTACTATCGCCACTACTATAAGAGTCATTAATAACAGGTATCTATACACTCTTCTCTCCTCTTCTCCTTAGTCTACTAAACAATCTCGCTATTCTAGTAAAGACCTTTTTGTACTTCCTACTATTACTCTTATAGTCATATACTAGTATTCCTCCTGCAACTACTAGTGCTGATAGAGTTCTAAGGATTTCTTCAGTTCCTATCTTAGTAGTATACCCTATGTTTGAACAAATACTGCTACCAGATGGTACGATAGTATTGTATATAGCTAGTAGGAGATCACTAGGAATACTCTGATTAGTATCTGCTGAGCTACCTATAGTATATTTACGTATTAGCTTAACTAAGTCGCTTAGATCCTCTATGTTTGGATACTGCGGTATACTTAGTTTGATTTTTTCTCCATCAAGCTTGGTAATAACTACTAGGAAGAAATCTCTAGAGTATGGTTGTGGCTTTGTTAATAGTTTCTTTACTCTATTAGCATCAAGGTACACTCTTACAACTTCACCAGCTTTATCTAAGAATACACAATTATCAGATTTACCTACAGCTAGTTTCTCTAGCATTGCTATAAGATTAGTTTCTCCTGGTTTTTCTTCAAAATATATTCCTTCAAAGTATCTCTTTGCGAAAGGATTATAGATAATAGATACATTCATGAGAGAATTCCTATCCACTAAGTATACTCTACAGTCTTCTCTAGCTTCAGAAAAACTACCATTAACTTTAACTAAGTAGGTAGGTACATATGATGTTGATCCTCCCCAAGCCTCTCTCCACACTCTTAGATAAACTAAACTTCTACCGCTAGATAGGCGATAATAAATAGTCTGTAGATTGTAGAGATTTATAAAGTCTCCACTTACTACATATATTCTTCCATCAGCTGTTGCTATGAAGCGTGGTAGTGGACCTGAACCTAGAGGTCCTCCACACTCAGTAAAAGGTGCTACTGTTTCTGGCTCGTATATAGCTATATAGAGCTCGACTAGCGCCATTACAATTATAGAAACAACAGCTACTAGTAGTAGCTGGCGTAGCAACAAGCTACACCTCTCTTCTACCAGCCATATAGACGTAGCTGGCTAGTAGTATTACTATGAATATAGCCTGTGGTAGAGCAACTATAGCGTCAAGGCTAAAATCGTTAATCATCATTGCGAAAATAGTATTCCCAGGGCTTACTAGTATAGCAATACTTCTTGGCTCGAGATTTAGTATAGCTCCTATGAATCCAGCAACAAATGGATATGCAAGAGTTACTAGTACAGGTATACCAACAGTTGCACTTCTTTTAGTAATTGTTATTGCTGGTAAGAGAGCAGATAGTCCAGCAGTAATAGTAGTTAGTATAAATGCAGTAAATAGTTCATTGAATATAGGCATAGGAGCATATAAACCAAGTATAGGAGTAGGTTTAGCGAATAATGTAGGATCTATGAGTATAATAGGTATCGATAATGCTAGAAATACTGCTATGCAGGGATAGACAACAACAGCTAGCATCCAAGAAAGAGCATATCTCTTCCTAGTAAGCCCCATCATGAGATAAAGCTGTACTCTACCAGAACTCAGTTCTTCAACTAGGTTTTGCGCCATGTTGCCTGCGACTAATCCTATACCTAAACCATAAGCTATTATCATAAACGATATAACTGGATTTTGTAGTAGAAGACCTATAGCTAGTACTGAAGATACAAATACAGCTAGGAGGAAGACTGTTATATCCGAGTAGCTAAGTATAAACTCTGTATGCCTTAGTATATTTTTTAGAACTGGTAGTACACCCTCACTATTCATTACTCTACTCTTATCCACTAGCTAGAACCTCCTACTCCTCCTTAGATGTAAGCTTGAAGTAAAGATCTTGTATAGATCCTGTAACAAGCCTATAGTCTTCGATGAGCCTCTTGGCTAGTAGTCTACTAAAAAGAGATTCTGCTTGTGTATTTGTACCACGAGCAATCTTCACAATAAGCTTACTAGGTGAGACTTCTATTCCTACAATAAACTCCTCGCCTATGAGTTCTCTTGCTACAGTTCTCGGCTCTGCAGTCTTTATCTCGTATATTGTCTCAGCATAATACTTCTGTGCTAGATCTCCTATATAGCCATGTTCCACAATAACACCATCTTTGATTACTACGAGATAGTTAGCAATCTGCTGCATTTCAGGTAGAATATGCGTTGATACTACTACTGTAACTCCTAGGTCTTCTGCAAATGTCTTAATGAGTTCAAGGATCTCTATCCTAGCAGCTGGATCTAGATTTGCTGTAGGCTCATCTAGTAGAAGTAGCTCTGGTTCTCCGATGAGTGTAGTAGCTAGGCCTAGTCTCTGTATATATCCTCTAGAGAGAGAACCTATAGGACGTGAATGATATTCTTCTATACCAGTTATACGTTCAACTTTTCTAACTTCCGATAATGGTAATTGCTTACTCATAGTAATATGTTCTAAGAGATCTTCTACTGTTATATTAGCTGGATAGATAGGTTTTTCAGGTAAATAACCTATTTTTCTCCTAACTTTGTCCTCTTCTCTCCATGGATCTAGACCAAATGTATAAACTCTCCCAGAATTAGGCCTCAAGAACCCGAGTGCTAATTTAAACGACGTAGTTTTACCTGCACCATTAGGACCGACGAGACCTGCAATAACACCACTGGGTATAGTAAAAGTAGCACCTCTGAGGGCTTCTACACTACCTCTATAGATCTTATATACAGAATGGAACTCTATTACATTCTCCATATAGATCTACAACCCGTATAGATTACTCTATAGTCAGTTAGTTTATAATAAGATTCCTTGGGGGATAAAATTTCAATCCTAGATAGTAGTTTTAAGAATGTATTCGAGGCCTTCTTTTATAACATCTACTCTATCTCTAAATCTTCCTCCTCTCTCAATTATTGTCTCGATATTTGGTATTACTCTGTGGTTTAAGACACTAAATAAAACATTTCTAATATCATCTAGTTCAACTACTTCTTTCCCATTTATTGCTGCGTATGCTTTTGCTACTCGTAGCAACATTATACCTGCACGTGGACTAGCACCTAGCTCAAAATACTTTCCAACAGGCTCTATAATTTCTGGCCGTGTACTCCTTATGATTCTCGCAATTAGGTTCAGAGTATCTTCTTCTACTCTTACATTCTTAGCGATAAATTCTTGCACACGGACTAGCCAGCTACTATCAGTGAGAGGTTCTAGTTCTTCTACAGGCTCTACAAGCCTCATTGAGTGCAACTTGTATATGTTCTTTTCTTCTTCTAAGCTCCCTGGATAACCCATTATTATCCTAACTGCGAATCTGTCTAGCTGAGCTTCGGGGAGCGGATAGGTACCCTCCTGTTCTACTGGATTCTGAGTAGCTATTACAATGAACCATTTACCTCTGCTACGTAGCTCGAGTGGATAAGAATGCCCTCCAATACTTACTCTACGTTCCTGCATAGCTTCTAGTAGAGCACTCTGTGTACGTGGTGTTGCTCTATTAATTTCATCTGCTAAGACTAAATAAGAGAATATTGGCCCGAAATAGGGCTGAAATATCTTCTCGTGTGGATTCCATATTAAGCTTCCAGTAATATCTGTAGGCATTAGATCTGGTGTAAACTGTATCCTCGAAAATCCGCGGAATGGTATACTGTCTATTTTGATTTTTTCTTCTCCTATAGGCAGTCCTAGTAGTTTTGCAAACCCTCTAGCTATTGTTGTTTTAGCTATCCCTGGTACTCCTTCAAGTAGTATATGGCCATTAGCTAGCATAGATGCTATCATTATCCTTAGCTCTGACTCGTAGCCAATAACTATCTTAGACATAGAAGCAAGGATAGATCTACAATCTCTCTTAATAGTATCTAGATCTATAGCTTCTACTGGTATATCCATACTGCTTACGCCCATCCTATCTAGTCCATGCCGTTAACTATATATTATCTGGGGGAGCACACATTTAAAACTGAGTTATTTAGAGACAACTCTATGGTCTATGGTGCCTTGGCCTTCATTGTGTTCTATCGAGTATCTAGATTGCTGAGGAGGATCAAGAGTGCTCTGAGAAAAAGAGTCATAATATTACTAGTTGTGTTTACTATCTCATGGCTATTTTCTTCTACTCTATTCTACTACACAGAACATATACTCTATGGTCGAGAGGATGTTAATGTATGGATATCACTCTACTGGGCTATTATTACAATGGCAACAGTAGGCTATGGAGACGTAATACCTGAATCAAGTGCTGGTAAAGTAGTCGCAGCAATGGCTTCTATATTTGGTATAATGGTATATACTCTCTTTATATCCACAATAGCTGATTATTTCTTGGAGATTACAATGAAAGCCTCTCTGGGTCTTGGCCGCTTGAAAGAGAAGTCGATCATAGTTGTTGGCGAAGGCCCTGTCTGCGAGGAAACTATCCGTGAACTAGTTGCAAATGGTTTTAGAGACGAAACTGGATGGGTTAGAGAACATCCTCCGCGAGGAGAGTCTCCAGTAAATTTTATCGTTGGAGACTTATCGATAGAAACACTTAAACGAGGAGGAGTAGAGCAAGCAGATAGCATTATCGTCTGTTACGAAGACGACTCAAAGAACATACATGTAGCTGCACTAGCAAGAAGACTAAACAAGAGAGCAAAGATAGTTAGTCTAGCGAGAGAAGAGACAACAGAACATATACTAGAGACTATAGGAGCTAAAAACATAATACCTATAGCTATTCTTGGGAGACTACTTGCTAGTAGTTCTTTTGAGCCTAGCGTAGCTAGATTCTTATCGAGAATAACTACTGCTAGATACGACATAGATATAGCTGAGATAAGTGTCGATGAGACTCGGAGCCTAAGAGACTATGAAACAAAAACAGGTTATAAAGTACTAGCAATAGTAAGAGGTGATAAGCTAGAGATAGTCGATGGAAAGAGCGGAGACCTCGTTCTCGAGAAAGGAGAGAAAATAATCGTTATAAAGAAGAAACAAAGTACCTAGCTACTCTACAATAATTACATCTCTTAGCTTCTTTATGGAACTCCATGGTAAGTCGATGAATACTCCTATACTTTCACTCTTAATGTATTTTCCTATGAGCTCTATTAGATCTCTCGGTGCATCCTCTCTAACAAGTATATCTTCTACTTCTCTCAGAGCCTCTAGTGGTAGTCTCTTCTTCTTGTAGGGATCAGCATACTCAGCTAGCTTAGAATATATCTTCGTATATCCTCTCTTTTTCACCTCCGATAGATATGCTAGCCACGCGAAATAGAACTCTCCTCTACCAGTCTGTGCTACTCTTATACCAGCTTCCTTCGGCCCTAGTACAATAGATTGTGCAAATCCTATCAGCCCCCTGGATAGACTAACAACTATCTTCCCTTCAACTAAGTCTGGACTAGGTGGTGGTATCTCTTCCTGTAGACTAATTCCTCTAAATAATGCTTCTCTCGGACTAGATAATAGTACTAGTAGACGTGCATCTGGCATACGATCTACTAGATATATTTCGCTTGGATCTATGTAGCTCTTGACAATCTTTATATCAGATGTAACTTCTATTAGTGGTATATCTAGGCCTTCTTCTCTCGCTCTAACTACGAGAAATTCTAGTGTAGCATCTACGGGTATATCTACACCACGATGTCTAAGAATTTCTACAAGCTTATCTCTATTAGGAATAACTCTTTGTGCTTTTACCTCAATACATACTTTTATCCTAACTCCGCTAGAATAGTATTCATAACCACATCCTCTACCGAATATAAGCCCCTCTGAGTCTACAATGAGGCTATCCATATACTCATCTAATAGGTAGAATTTCTGGCTCAATTTAGACCCCTCTCTAATAGACATCACAGCTGATTAAAGTGATAACGGGTTCACTCTTGCTCTATAGAGGTATCTAAGTAGCAGCAATGATAAAATTATAGCTAGAAAGTATCTAGTTAGCCTGTTCTTCATCCATATTTCTTTCCTAAGTACTATGTCTGCTCTAACCTCTACATCTTGTTTAAGTTTGTATGCAAGCTCTTTATATAGATCTACTAGTTTGCTGATATCTTCTACTTCGTATACTTCTCCACCAGTAGGCCCAGACACGGTATTTTTCAACACATTGTATCCATTGGGTACACGGCCAATTATGATAGAGTGAATAACTACACCTAGGTTAGCTAGTTCTTCGACAACAACATCGTACATACCACGATCAGCAGGCATACCATCTGTAGCAAAGACTACAACTACAGTGATATTGAATACTCTATAGGGTTTAGCCCAGTTACTAGCTACTTTTAGTGGATAGCTATACATAGTCCCTCCACCAGCAACTAGCCTGTCTATAATACTATATAGTCTCGATAGATTACTCGTAGGAGGTACAGTAGCCACAATATCGTTATTAAACGCGATTAGACCTATATCGAAAACTTCTTCTGCTTCAACTATAAAGGCCCTGAGAGCTTCTTTTGCATTTTCTATTTTCATACCCTGCATACTACCAGAGACATCTATAACTAGGATAGCTATAGGTCTTGCATTAATCTCTAGTCTACCTAGAGCTTCTTCTTCAAACTCTACTACTTCCTTAGTTGAAATATATGGTGAAGCAGCTGCAGTAAATATTAGTATAGCTAGTAGGAGATAGAACTTCTCTACTCTAGTACTACTAGCAACTATACTACCTACTGTATCTGTGAGTGGATGTTTTATCGTGTAGACTCTCTTTGCCCACGTAGAACTCTTCCTAGCTAGGATGAGTACTGCTACGACTACTACTGCTCCTATGATAAGTATCTGGGGATACTCGATACCTAGGCAGATATCTTCTGTACATGTTATATTCATTATTGATCCCCTACTACTCTAGTTGGGGTCAAATCTAGCTACTAATAAGAGGGTAGCAGAAATAACTAGTAGTAGTACAGATGGTGTATTTGCTTCGTATTTTATAGCTACATACGCTTCACCTGATCCTCTAAGTGCAGCTAGCTTAGTTTCTCTTGATGCTCTCTTTGATATATCATCTATTAGCGATGATATAGGACTATCAATACTATATAGTAGGATATCTTCTTCTGTAGCTTTTATTCTGAGATCAATTGATCTAGGATCATTTCCTACTAGTATTATAGCTATAGGAGTATTAACTGAGATATTACCGAGAACGTCTACAGGACTAGACCCTAATGTGTTTGCTCCATCAGTTACAACGAGTACTATAGGAGGTATTGGCGAAATCCTTGCATACTCAGCTCCAAAGACTATGGCATCTCCGATAGCACTATATCTCCTCCCAGCTTCTATCTCTTCTACTGCATTAATACACTGACTAGGAGTACCACTACATAGAGGACCCTCGATATCTGCAGCAAATACGTATAATTGTACTCTATCAACACTATGGAGTAGAGAGAGATACTTTGTCAAGAACTGTTTCACTATCTTTATTCGTTCTCCACTCATACTCTTTGATACATCTACGAGCACTATATGTTCTACTGGTGTCATATTTCCATATGTTTCTACATCACTAGCACTACTAATACTGACTAGTTTCTCATAGACTAGTACTGGTTCGGATAAAGCAACTACCACAAGCACAACTGCTAATACTTTAGTAATAGTAAGTAGAATCCATGTACGTGAAGGTTTAGAATAGTAAGTCTCTACTAATCTACGATAGTTTTTCCACTTCCTAGTAGATACTAGAACAAGGAATGATAAGATGATAGGCAGAAATAATAAAATGTATGGATATTTAAACTCAACACTAATCATCCTCTTCTACCTCTTTATAACCAGCTCCGCTCCCTTCTTCGCTACTCTGTAGGGGAGCAGTAGCTGTAGTACTACCCTGTTGTGTAGACTTCAGAGCTTTTAGCAAAGTAGCTTTTATGGCGGATGAAGAACTACTACTTATACTTGAAATTTTCCCAAAATCTATACTATCTAGGATGTTTGAAATAAACTTCTCATCGCTGTAGGCTAGCTGGCCGCCTTCTCTAGCTACTCTACACGCATTTTTGAAAACAGATGGATTTTCTGTAGCTAATAGTAGTAGCTGATTAGTCCAATAAAGACCCTCTAGTAGTGTAGATGTATTTGTAATAGCCCAGCCATAGATCTTCCTATGATCAGTAGATAGAAGATCTTCTTTCTCAACTAATAATAGTAGAGAGTGTATTTCTGCTAAGATATACGTAGAATTCTTTATTGTACTTTGAGAGGCCTGGTAGGCCTGTATAGCTTCTTCAACTCTGCAAAGAGCTAATAAATCGAGTGCTAGTTTAGAAGCTTTATAGCCTTCAGCTGTTATATTTAGTGATTTTACTCCGATAGAACTAGCATTATTAATTCTAATATAGTCGTCGAGGGCTTCTACGAGTAGTGTTTCTAGCGAAGTCTCTTTTCGTCCTCCTATCTTCTTCTCCAGCTTCAATAGCAGCTCAAGATTATTATCTATCTCAGTTGGATCTATTCTAGTAGTATAGTTTCCTCCTATCCGTATATCTTCTAGCTCTTCTGAGTATATCACTAAGTATCTAGCTGCTCTAACAAAGGCTTCTGGTAAATCTCTTATATCTACTTCTTCTGCTTCTCCACTTCTAAATAAACCTATTAAGAAACTTGAGGTGTAGAGTAGTAGTGCAATAAGCATAGCTAGTAGATAAGGATTATCTTTGAGCTTTTTTACTACTTTTCTGATTTTGGCTAGCATGTATTCCTCAACTGTATTATTTG
Source organism: Pyrodictiaceae archaeon (assembly GCA_027046525.1). GTDB lineage: Archaea > Thermoproteota > Thermoprotei_A > Sulfolobales > Pyrodictiaceae > JALTYD01. Next base: position 1,553 of record JALTYD010000123.1, on the reverse strand, counting down.
ATTAATAAAATTAGGTATATAGACTTCGCCCTATTGAGACCCTATTTAGACCCAGAAGCTATAAGTAGTATAACTAGCATCTCTTCTAGTTGCTGGCCTAGCTCTTTGAGATGATGATAGGTGGTGGATAATGTCATCTTCTCGTCTTAATGTAGTAGATATACTTGTAAAGCTGGTAGAGTTTCCTACAGTAAATCCACCTGGCAAAAACTATGCTGAAATATCAGAGTACCTCCTAGACCTCTTAGAGAGTTATGGATTCAAAGCTAAGCTAGTTGAGATCCCAGCTAACTATCTCGATAAATACTATCCATATGCACCACTACACCGAGGACACCCTAGGTATGTCGTACTAGCTCGCTATGGCTCTGGAAAACCAGTACTACACTTCAATGGACACTACGATGTTGTACCTCCAGGTTCTGGCTGGGAGTACAACCCGTTCAAAGCTATAATAGAAGATGGTAGAGTATATGGTCGTGGAACTACAGATATGAAAGGCGGTATAGCAGCAACAATAGTGTCTATTGCGGAGTTGATAGAATCTAACTGGAATCCTAGAGGTACTATAGAGCTAGCATTTGTTCCAGACGAAGAATCGGGTGGAATTGGTACTCGTTATATAGTCGAGAAGGGGATAGTTAGACCAGATTATGTCATCATCGGCGAGCCTTCAACAACATCTAAGGTTATCATAGGCCATAAGGGGCTCGTGAGAGGAATCGTAAGAGTCAGAGGTAAACAAGTACATGCAAGTATACCATGGCGTGGTGTAAATGCTTTCATAAAAGCATCTGAGCTAGTACTAGAGTTCACTAAATCCTACGAGCCTCTACTAAGACAGAGAAAAACAAAAGCACCAGTCATGGAGGAAGAATATGCTTATCCAACTATAGTCTTAGGTGGCTATGCAGAATCTACGTCGAAAAAAGACAATATTGTCCCTGGAGAGTTCCTATTTAGTTTCGATAGAAGAGTTCTTCCCGAGGAAGATATCAACCAAGTTATAGATGAATTAAGAGAGTATATAGAAAAAACTGCAGAAAGACTATCAATCAACTACGAAGTAGAAGTGAGAAGTGCAGTACCTGCATCACTAACTCCTCCAGATTCTCTACTAGTTAGAATTGCACAAAAATGTACAGAATCTATAACAAAAACTCCTCCTACACTAGAGATTTCACCTGGAAGAAACGATGCTGTCTTCTATGTCCGAGAGTTAAGAGTACCGACTATCAACCTAGGACCTGGTGTAGCTGAAACAGCTCATACAGCTAATGAATATACAACAGTAGATGAGCTAAACAAAATGGTAGAGATATACAAGTGTATTATAAGAAGCATACTAGGCTAGAACAAATACAGCGGGAGAATCTACTATTGACAAAACACGGCCTTATATACGTATATGCAGCTGCTACAATATGGTCTACTATTGGTGTTGCAGCAAAACTAGGTTACGCTAGTGGAGCAAATCCGCATGGAGTCGCTCTAACTAGGAGTCTCTTTGTTTTCATTATCTTCTCTGCTATGTATCTAACAAGATATAGAAG
>JALTYD010000122.1 GCA_027046525.1 Pyrodictiaceae archaeon | reverse complement strand
CGCGGTGCTTATAGGGTAACACTAGAAGTCTTAACTAAGAGTGCTAAGAATGAACTACGCATACTTCATCCACTTCCTAGAGTAGACGAGATAGATTATAGAATTGATGGAACTAAATGGTCATCGTACTTCATACAAGCTAGTAATGGTGTTCCACTAAGGATGGCTTTGCTTAACCTAATTCTAGGAGGTGAAAAGAATGCATAGCTATGAGGACAGTCTTATTGTTAGGAGAATCCGTGAAGGAACAGTTATCGATCATATACCTGCAGGTCGATCACTTGAAGTCTTAAAAATACTCGGAATAACCGGTAAAGAGGGTTTCCGGATTTCAATAGTAATGAATGTTGAAAGTAAAAAACTCGGTAGGAAAGATATAGTGAAAATAGAGAATCGTCACCTTAAGCCACAAGAAGTAAATAAAATAGCTCTAGTAGCTCCTCATGCTACAATAAACATAATAAAAGATTATCATGTGGTAGAAAAGAAAAAAGTAGAATTACCCTCGCAAATAATTGGTATCATAAACTGTACAAACCCTACATGCATAACGAGACAAAACAGAGAACCTATAAAACCAACTCTCAAAGTGCTACAGAGAAGCCCCCTACTAATACAATGTTTATACTGCGGCACGTTACTAGATGAACATGATATAGTTGGCCAGTTAACTAGCTCTGAGTAGTGATCGTATTGAACATAATAACGTATAGATATATTCCAATTAAGCTGGAGGAAATACTATGGAAAACCGAAAAAACTATAGTACTTGTATACAAACTTTTACAAGATAATACTAGTAAGCTGGGTATAGGTCCTGGTCATTTTATTCTATTATGGGTTCCTGGGCATGAAGCTATACCATTAGTACCTATCCTGCTAGATAAAAACACAGTTGTATTTATAGTAAAGTCAAGAGGTAGTACAACTCAGCTCTTAGTAGAAAATCCGCCCAAAAGAGCTGGTATTATCGGTCCTTTAGGAAGAGAAATAGAAAAGGCAAAATTGCAAAGCAATATTTTGCTAATAGGCGGTGGAACAGGAGTAGCCACTCTGTTATCTCTCATCTCGCTTGCAACAAAGAACTACAACTCCCTCATAACATTGATCTATGGAGCTAAGAATTCGCTAGAATTTATTCCTATAAATGATATCTTCTATAGGATACTCGAAAACATAAATACAATTTATGTTACAGAAGACGGTAGTATCGGGTTAAGAGGCAAGGTTACTGATGCTTTAGCTTATTTAGATCTTACTATCTATGATGTCATTATAGCAGTGGGCCCGATTCAGATGTTATGTAACATCTATCACAATGCTCAAGACAAAGGATACATAGGTAAATTACTACTAGGATTAGAGACTATTGTTAAATGCGGAATGGGATTCTGTGGATCTTGCCTTATTAACAATGGAAATATATTACTGTGCAGAGAAGGACCTATATTTAAGGCGACGGAACTAACGCAGTGGGCAAACTCACAATGCTGAGTATTTGTGGTAGATTAGCAGATTACAGAGGAATCATTGGCTATAGGTGTGTTAATATAGATAAACATGGTTTCATCGAGAGTGTAAAATCAACACCAAGGTACTCTAATGTAATGAAAATCGATAATCCACAGTTTCTCATAATACCAGGCTTCATAGATATACATGTTCATCTCCGCGATTTTGAACTATCTTACAAAGAGGACATAAGGAGTGCTACTCGTTCAGCAGTATCATCAGGGATAACTCTAGTTATAGATATGCCTAATACTCGCCCTCCTCTTAACACTTATGATAATCTTTTAAAGCGTTTTTCTGAACTTAATAAAAAAAGCCTAACCGATTACAGTATATACGCAGGCGTTCCCCATAACATAGAGGAATTGAATAAGATATTCAGACTCCCGATAGCTGGCATTAAAGTTTATCCTAACGATCTCGAAGAAAAGTATAGAGTTATCGGCTACTTAGCTAAGAGAAAAGCACTGATAGTACTTCACTCTGAACTCCCAGAAGCAGAGAAACCTATCTTAGAGTCTATTAGTAGTATAGAAGCCCATAGAGGCTGCCACTGGGAATACGCGTCTCTTAGCTATTTTCTAGAGACATATTTACCAAAAAAGCTTCACATTACACATGTCTCTTGTGCTTCAACGATAGCACTTGCAAAGAAATATAGCTATACTGTAGATATAACTCCTCACCATCTCCTCTTCGATCTCTGTCAAAGAAATGTATTAAATGAATGTTTCATGAGAGTTAACCCTCCTATAAGGAGATATACTGAACGTACTACTATCATTAAACACCTCCTCGAGAATAACATAGATGCAATTGCTAGCGATCATGCGCCACATCATTACAAAGAGAAAACTGATTCTCTGCTCTGTGCTCCTGGTATTCCTTGGATCGAGTATTGGCCATCTATAGTCTTTTGTCTTGTGAAAACACATATACTTGATCTCTCTCAGTTCCTCACATTAACTGTACGTGGACCTGCAAGAATCCTGGGAATAGAAAATATTTATGGCAGAATAGATAAAGGATTTAGAGCAAATTTATCCATAATCAGCTTAAACGAATATAGGATACATGGCATAAAGTTCAGTAAGGCAAAAAATATACCTTATGATGGCTGGACCACTTGCATGGAAATACACAAAACAATAATCGGTGGAGCAATTGTTTACGATGAAGGTATATTCTTAGAAGAACCTGAACCTATAAATCCCTTTCACAATGACCATGTTTAAAATATTATTCCTATCTATTGTACAATAATACGCAATGAAGAATTAGCCTTGTTTTACATGTTTTGCTTGTCTAATTTTTTTAACTTCTTCAGCAATCATTATAAGTGTTTTAATTTTAGAATCACGTTTATCAACTAGTACTCTTTTCTGATACTCGCTCCATAAGCGTGGATATTTAGCTTCCTCAACTATAGGATTTAATCCTAGTTTCTCAGCCACTTTTATAATCTCTTCTATGCGTGGTTTTTTCACACAATGTTTTCTTGCTATTTTTCTACCTCTGCTTCTACTTAGTGTTAAATC
>JALTYD010000121.1 GCA_027046525.1 Pyrodictiaceae archaeon | reverse complement strand
ATATAAATGGAGGCATATTAATGGAGAGAAATATAGAGAAACTCCGTAAATATGCTATGGAAGTAGCTGGAGTACTAGTAAAAAATAGCTATACTGTAGATTATATCAACTATCCATCTAATCCTCTACGCCGAAGTATAGACATAGTAGCTACTAATAGGGAGACATCCAATAAGATCTTTATACGTGTTGTAGCGAAATATGATGATGTAAAAAACAGTGACATTGCAGAACTATCTGTATGTGGACGAATACTAAATGCTTCTCCATTAATAGTAGTAGCAGAGGGTTTAGACGAAGAGCTCGAAGAAATTACTGCTCATAGCAGATTAGGTGTGTATATAGTTAGTCTTAAAGCTTTAGAATCAGTACTTAAAAACTCTATCTACATTGTAAGAAGAAGTAACTACTACTACATGAGAGTTAATGGGAGAAAATTTAGAGAGAAACGTGAACAGTATGGTTATAGCTTAGGAGATATAGCTTCTCTCCTCAATGTCAGTAGAAAATCTGTCTATCTCTACGAGCAAGAGAGTATGGAAGTTAGTCTGCATGTAGCTTTAAGAATAATTGATGTGCTAGGCGATGAGGTCTTTAAACCAATTCCAGTTCTTAAACCACCACAAAAGATACCGATATTAACACAGAGTAGTTATCACGCAATCCACGAGAAACAAGCTGATAATACAAGTAAAGTTATACGTATCATAGAGGAATTCGGTGGCGAAGCACACAAGACAAAAAGAACTCCTCCAGATATTGTTGCAAAAACCGAGGAAAGTAGAATGATAATAGTAATGGAGAGTAGGAAAAAGAAATCATTCGAGAATAAAGTCGATGAAAGTATAAAGTTGGCTAGCCATACATTGGCAGAAGTATATGTAATTGTCTCAGATTCATTACTTAATTCTATTATAAGGAAAGACTATGATTATCCAATGCTATATGTCCTACGTGATTCGCAAGAGCTCCGCTCAGAACTTCTAGCAAAACATACTAAGCAATAACAAGGAAAGTATGACTAATATAGGGTCTCGATTAAATTAACTATATAAGTACTATCCTGGAAGAGTGGAGGATAGAATTTAAAATTCACATAGTATTTGCTCTTCACTAGCATAGGAGATGTATTATTGCTTCCAAGCTTTAGACAGCGGAAATTAGTCAGAGATCTATTAGAATCTGGCAAAATAGGCCAAGACTATCTAGTTGCAGGATGGGTAGATACTATCCGTATTCATGGAAATATAATATTTATTATAGTCCGAGATAGGAGCAGTAAAATGCAAATAGTAGTAAAAAAGAATGTTTCTGAAGAAGCATGGAAAACGGCTCGAGAAATTTCTCCCGAATATGTTATTGCTGTCAAGGGAAAACTCGTCGAGAGCAAAGCTGCTCTCGGAGGAAGAGAGATAGTTGCAACAAAAGTATGGATAATATCAGAGTCCGATGCACTACCTATAGATATAAGAGACTACACTAAGACCTCGTTATCTAAGAGACTTGATTGGCGTTTCCTCGACACCCGGAATCCACGTAATTATCTAATATTTCGGGTAAAAGCTATAATGGCAGAAGCAGCGAGGAGATGGTTTATAGATAACGACTTTACTGAAATATTTACATCTAAGATAGTAGGTGCTGCAACCGAGGGAGGAGCTGAAGTCTTCAGTATAATATATTTTGATAAACCAGCATTTCTGGCACAATCACCACAACTATATAAACAGATGGGTGTAATATGTGGTTTTGAGAAAGTATTCGAGATAGGTCCTGTTTTTCGAGCTGAGCCTCACCATACAACCCGTCACTTAACAGAATATACAAGTGTTGATTTCGAAATGGGCTATATAGATGGGTATGATGATGTTATGGATGTAGTTGAATCAGTGGTAGTTTCAATGATAAAAGAAGCCATCAAAAAGCATAAGCACGAAGTAGAAGAATACTTTCCAAATGCTCTACTAGATCTACCTAAGTCTATTCCACGTATAACTATTAGAGAGGCATACATGTTGTTGAAGAATGCAAATGTTAGTATCGAGTGGGGCGACGACCTATCATCAGAGTCGGAGAGAAAGCTTGGTGAGATAATAGAGAAAGAGTATGGATCACCAATGGTCTTTGTAACAGAATATCCATGGCAAGTAAGACCATTTTATACCATGAGGAAGGAAGACGAGCCATTCTGGACTTATAGCTTCGACTTCCTAGTCAGAGGACTAGAAGTTGCTACTGGTGGGCAGAGAGAGCATAGGTACGAGCTATTACTAAAACAAGTAGAGGAAAAGGGTCTAAATCCACGGAACTTCGAATGGTATCTTAGAATGTTTAGATATGGTGCACCACCACACGGTGGAGCTGGAATTGGGCTAGAAAGGGTGGTAATGCAATTCCTAGGTGTATCTAATATTAGAGAGGTACGTCTACTGCCTAGAGATCCAGAAAGACTATATCCCTAGGTATGTGGTATCTAGCATGTATATTCCCAATATAATCCCAATGGGGATCCTCTGTTGTACTAGCTACTTGTTACTACATTTATTAATAACGTTCTTATGCTTAGCTAGTATGTAGAGTAGCGGAATCTCCTCTAGTTTTTTACATGGAAGGAGATCCCAATAGATACCCTTCGGCCTAGCTTTCTTATTTATTTGAATTTTTATTACACGTGTTGGTGTTACTATATAATCTAGTTTCAAGTCATAGGGATCAGTTGGAATATAATTGACTATCTGTAAATCATGTACTGTAGTTGCTATAGGAGTATTCTCTGAAACTAAACCTAGTTCTGCTAATACACCATACTCTATTTCGGCATAACCCTCACCTTTGCCTAGTCTATTTCCATGTGTATCAACTGCTACAGAACCAGTTACAATTAGATCGATAGATCCTATCTTTGCAAGTTCTTCTAAACTAATAATTCTACCTAGCTGGAAAGCGCCTTTTATCGTGGAGGCAGCTTTAAATAGATATCTCGGCAAAATTCTAGGATCAAGCAATAAGAACCCCTTCTTCAGCCTAGGTGTAGCCATGAGTAGAATTTTTCCATCTC
>JALTYD010000120.1 GCA_027046525.1 Pyrodictiaceae archaeon | reverse complement strand
ACTCCTGGAAGTTCAGCAATTACTATAACTTTATCTTCTTCTTCCATTACATCGACGAGAGGCTCAGTAGCTTCTTCTATAATTGCTCTACGTCCTACTCTTTTTACATTCCCAAACTCCTCAACTACTGGTCTTCCATCGGGGCCTATTGTGACTCTAAACCCATAAACTATAGGTTTACCTGGCTCTATGCGTGTTGCTCTATATCCTATATCTTCTGTCTCAAGGAACCTCCTAACCATTCTATCCATTTCTCTAAAAATTTCTTCAAACTCGTCTATTATATCGTCAAACCATCTTCTTCTCCTGAAGAACGACACTCTTATCACCAATGATTGTATTAATGGTAGGAATAGGTAATATACTTAACAGAACTATATAATAATTACTAATTACTAGGCTGAGTTGTCGTTACCACAGTCTATAATTTATACCAGTGCGAATTTCAACTATCTTAGACATAGCCTCTAATAGGTGTAGCCCTATGAGTACGAGAGGAGAAGAATACGATATTATAATAGCGGGTCTGGGACCAGCAGGATCAGCACTACTATGGCATACAGCTCGCAGAGGCTTTAGAGTAGTAGGAATTGATATGAGGAAGATAGAAAATATCTGGGGCAAACCATGTGGCGATGCTATAGGTGCTCATCATACACCTGAGGCAAAACTAGAACTACCAAGTAATGTCATTAAAAATAATGTTAGTGCAATAGACATATACTCTCCTAGCGAGAAAATAAGATACCGTATCCACGGAGAAGGTTACATCATCGATAGAAATGCTTATGGTAGATGGCTCATAGAAGAAGCTGAGAAACATGGCGCCGATATACTACTCAAGACAAACATAATTGAACCTATAGTAGAGGGAAACAGAGTAGTAGGTGTACGTATAAAGAGTGGAGAGAAAGTAGAAGAGGTTAGAGCTAAGATAACTGTAGAAGCTACCGGGTTTACGAGAGTAATTAGGAGAAAACTACCTAGCAACTGGAGTATAAGTGAAGATATCCTACCCACTGAGTACGAAGTAGCTTACAGAGAAATTATAGTGTATGAAAACCATGAAGTAGACGACCCCTCAGTAATAAGGATATATCTCAATCAGGAGATAGCACCAGGAGGCTACTGGTGGTTTTTCCCTGAATCTAAAACAAGCGTCAATGTAGGTCTCGGTGTACAGAATGGTAGAGGTTATCCTACACCTATCACTCTCTATAGGACAAAACTTACAAATCACCCCTTACTGAGGCATAAATATATCGTTAGAAACTCAGCTGGTGCACCACTACCTACTAGAAGACCATCAAACACTATGGTTGGACCAGGTGTAATAGCTATTGGAGATGCTGGTTACACAGTAAACCCTATACATGGTGGAGGAATGGGATACTCTTTTAGAGCAGCATATTTTGCCCTAAAGGCTATAGAAGATGCTTTCAGTATAGGTGATTTCACAGAAAAAACTCTATGGAGGCTTAACCTAGAATACATGAAGAATATCGGTGCTAAACAAGCATCATTAGATATATTCCGTATATTCCTCCAGAATCTCCCCAATAATGACCTCGAATTCGGTATGGAGAAAAAACTCCTACCAGAGCAAGACATATACTACACCAGTACCAAAGGAGAACTCGAGCTAAGCGTAGTAGAGAAAGCATCAATTATACTCAGAGGATTAAGTAGACCATCTCTTCTACTAAAACTAAAAACAGTTGCTGATTATATGAAGAGGATTAAAGAACTCTATGAAAATTACCCAGAAACACCCTCAAAACTACCTCAATGGATAAAGAAAGTAGATGAACTCTATTATAGATATAAGGAAGAAATAGGTGTAAAGTAAGTATGTCTCTACAATGGGAGCCTGCATGGAAAACAATAATTATAGAAGTCGATGGAATAAAACTCAAAGTCCAGAAAGATGAAGTAACAGGACTATTGGCGTGCCCTATCTGCGGCCTAGGCGAAAAAGCTACATATTTTTTCTCGGAGAGAGATCTAATAAAACATATGATTTCTCACAAGAGTAGACAATCTAGACACTACATCCCCAAAGAGGTGATCATTGGGGAAGAGGAGAATTGAAGTGTATCCTCGATATTCTGTCAGTACCAACATATGATATTATAGAGAATAGATATAGACATGGTGGACCTGGATTCTATGCTTTCTACTCTCTCCACGCTACAGGTCTACCTACTACAATAAATATACCAGTAGATATCGATGTCCCAGAAGGGTACCTCCTACTAACACCTCATATATCACCAGCAGATTGTACAACAATTTTCCACATAGAAGAAGATACTACTACATCTACTAGGTCACTAACACTAAAGGAAAAGTGTACATTGAGAGATTTCTTTCCTCGAGGTGATATACTTTTATTCTCACTCGTAATGTGGGATATTAGTAGCTATAATATAGCAAAGATACTTCCGCAGTATAAATTCTCAGTCGTAGATGTACAGGGATATAGTAGAGTATATGATGGTACTAGAGTAGTAAATAGACCAGAAATTCTCACAGCAACACTTACAACATTCCTACCTAAACACACTAATACTATCATCAAGATGAGTATCGAGGATATACAAGGAATTAGAGATGAAATTAGAGCAATAGAGAAAATAACAGGTAGTGCAATTTTAACTTTCGGCCCAAAAGGACTAATCTATAAAAATACTACACGTACTATAGTAGTAAAACCACCTAGGATCTTAAGAGTAGATACCACTGGAGCTGGAGATATGCTCTCTACATTAATACTATATAGTTTGTGTATGAAACAACCCATAGAAGAGGCTCTATGTAGAGCAGTTTCATCCATAGTATGTATCCTACAGGAGAGAGATAAGAGAGGATTCTACTCCATTCCTAGAGGTATATGTAGTAGATATTATCATAATCCTGAGTGTAAAATAAAGAATCTAACACTGAGCAATAATCTCCTGAACATTATTCCTCTCCATATTTCCAATTAAAATCGAGTAGTCTTTATCTTCTAAAAGCCCAACTAGTGCTAGAGCTTTTCTAACAATTTCATCTCGGCTCAGAACACTACC
>JALTYD010000119.1 GCA_027046525.1 Pyrodictiaceae archaeon | reverse complement strand
CACATATACATAGCGATCACCTCATTGATCTACGCAAAAGTATACTTGAAACACCAATACTAGTTGCTACTCCAATAACCTTTGACCTCCTAGAAGCTAGACAAATAATAATACCTAAACCCAAGAAGATAGGACTAAAATACGGTAATCCTATTGTTGTATCTGACGACAAGCTAGAATTAGTAAAATCAAACCATGTGCCAGGCTCTGCGCAAGTACTCGTAGAGTATAATGATGGTAGAAGAGTAGGATATACTAGTGACTTCAAACAACCAGGTACACCAGTGATGAAGGACCTAGATGTCCTAGTAATAGATGCAACATATGGATTCAGTGAATGGCAACGTCCATGGCAGCTAGAATCAGATACTCTACTAGTAGATGTAGTTAGAGACGCTCTAGTGAATGGTATTGTCAACATATATGCATATAATGGGAAGATAGAAGAAGTAGCATTATTACTTAGAAAACACGGGATAGAAACACCCTATATCGTCAGTAGACAGTTATACAACTCGTTCAAAGTACTACAATCTCATGGTTACAGAATAGATAACTTCTACCTCAAAGGGAGTAGCGAAGCAGAACAATACCTCGAGGAGAGATGGTGCATAGTCTTTCATACGTATAATACCTGGTTCAAACGCCAACCACAAAGCAGGCACGGCAAAGAAGCATACATACTACTGACCGGATGGGAATTCGAAGCTCCTCTGAAAAAAATAAGCGAGAGAGAATGGATAGTATCCTTCAGCGATCATGCAGACTTCAAACAACTAGAAGAATACGTAGAAGAAGCAAAACCATCACTACTAATCGTTGATGCATTCAGAGGAGGAAGAGCAGCACACTACTTTGCAAAACATATATCCAGTAAACTAGGTATAGATGCATTAGTGGAGCCCTAAGATGGCCAGAGTAGAGGAAGAAAAATTACTAGAGTATATATCGTGGCTCGCACGTATAGAGATAGACGAAGAAGAGAAAAAAGAACTAGTAAAAAGACTAGAGAAAGTAAAAAAATTTATTGATAAACTACTAGAAGCAGAAGTAGAGGAAATAGAACCACTATACCACCCACTAGAAGATACAGGATATTTAAGAGAAGACAGACCTGATAAGAGTATGTCTAGAGACAAGATATACAAAAATGTTGCTAAAACAGAAGGAGGATATATAGTAGCTCCGAGAACTGTAGAAGAATAGATAACTATCTATCTCTTAGTAACTCTCCACCTAACTACTCCTCTATCAACTATAGGTTCTAAGTACTCCCTTAAACATACAATGTATCCTCTCACAGTAGACTCTACTAGGAGCACAAGAGATGGACTGAGAGATAAGCTTCTACGTTCTAGTATGTATCTCGATATTTCTTGTATAGAAGAAGGATTACTACTCAAAAACTCGTAGATATCTTTCTCTACACTCTCTATAGCTTTTATATTAATATTCACAAGTTTCTCTAGCCCTAAGCTATCAACTCGTGGTCCATGTCCTAAGACAATGGTTTCTGCTTCTTCTTTTCTCTCTACTAGCTCCGAGAGTGTTCTCTTTGCAATACAGGGCTTGTAGTGGTAGGGGATACCATATGTCTCTAATACTTTTTCGCCGAATAATGCATCAGCAACATATAGTATACTATCAGGTGTTAATACGCTAATATGTCCAGGAGTATGACCAGGTAGATGAATTAGCTGGAGTGGTCCTAGAGTAGAATTTGGCTCAATTTTAACATCGACACTGAGAGGCTCAGCACGATATAGTAAGAGATTATCTTCTCCACTGAATGGATAGCCGAAAGTAGCTACTAGTCTATACTCTGGATACTCTATCATTGGTGCATCAAGTTTTGTAGCTACTATCCTAGTAAATGGTAATCCTGATATAGCAGAAGAGTAATGATCACTATGATAATGTGTAATAACTATATTGATTTTGTCTGGATTAAATTCTCGGATAACTTTACGTAGCTGTTTTATTCTCTTCTTCCCATGTCCAGGATCTATAATATATAATTCATCATCATCGTTGTAGATTATTGTTGCTGGACTACCTCTTAGTAGATATGTTTTATCTCCTAGCCTCTCTATAGCCAAGATTATTCACACTTCCCACTATATAGCTAGAAACTAGTACTATACAACACCTAGCCTGAAATACTATGCTCCACGCAGGATCTTCATAACATTTTCGTTACGGACAACTTCACTAGAGCTTCCTTCGAAAATTATCTCTCCTCTCTCGATAACATATACTCTCTCTGCAATCATTGTAGCTATATTTACATTAGACTCTGCTACTACTACGCCTATGCCTAGGTCTTGAGAGATAACTCTCACAGCATCTCTGAATCGTTTAACTACAACGGGTGCGAGACCCTCAAAAGCTTCGTCTAATAAGAGATATTTAGGAGTTGTTGCTAATGCTCTCGCAATTGCAACCATCTTCTTCTCGCCACCACTCAAGTGGTAGCCAAATCTATCCATGAAATTCTCTATCTCTGGGAAAACCTCTAGTATTCTCTCCCAGATCTCATCTGCTTTATCCTGATTCTTTGCGAGATAGATAGCGAGATCTATATTCTCTTTCGCAGTCAGCCAAGGGAATACTCTAGCATCTTCTGGGACATAGCTCAGCCCCATTCTAGCCCTAAGATGTGTAGGTATTGTAGTTATATCTCTATCATCGAGATAGATTCTTCCTCTACTAGGTCTATGGAACCCCATTAGTGTTTTGAAAGTAGTTGTCTTTCCTGCTCCATTTCTCCCAATAAGTCCTATGACTTCTCTCTGATTTGCCTTAATTGATACACCTCTCAAGATTTCCACATTTGATATATCTACGTAGAGATCCTCAGCTCGAAGCAATACTATCACCCGAGAAGTATCTTCTTTACTTCTTCATTCTTTGCAACTTCTTCCGGGCTACCCTGCGTTAGGACTCTCCCCTGATGCATTACTATCATTCTATCACTATATCTAAAGACTATATCCATATCGTGTTCTACTATTACACTTGTAATATTCTTCTTTCTAATTGCTGATGTTATTCTCTGCATTATTGTATCTTTTTCTCTA
>JALTYD010000118.1 GCA_027046525.1 Pyrodictiaceae archaeon | reverse complement strand
ACATAAGTGCATGTCCTACAGGTGGGATTTGTGAAAGCAGCTTATATAGTCGTAGCTATAGTAATCATAGCAGTTATCGGCTTCTTTGCATACCAACAGCTTGGGAAGAAACCAGAAACAACAACTTCTCCAACACCAGCATCGCCTTCTCCGGCATCTCCAGCAAAAGTAATTGAGATGCCTATTGGTGTACTACTAGATGAGAGTGGTCCTACCAGCGATGTAGGTAAACCATATGCTGCAGGAGCAATTAGCGCTATAGAGTACTTTAACAAGAAGGGTATATTTACGAAAGATGGAGTACAAGTTAAACTCGTATACACTAAGAGAGACTATGCCTATAATCCTACGAGAGCAGTAGAATTCTTCAAAGAATTCAAAGATAGGTATAAAGTGTGGGCAATACTAGGATGGGGTACAGCTGATACTGAGACACTTGCCCCTGAAACAGCTAAGGCAAAGATCCCATATATCTCTGCATCATACTCAGCTGCACTAGTAAAACAACCCTACAACTTCTTCCCAGTCCCAGATTATAGTACACAAGCAGTAATTATGCTGAAATGGGCATCTCAGAAGAAACCAGGTGGTAAAGTAGTACTATTATACGACAACACTATAGCCTACTGTAGGAGCCCCATCCCTGCTCTCAAAGAATTCGCAGATGACTTCGGGCTAACAGTAGTAGCTGAGATACACTTGCCTCTAAAAGCAACTGAAGCTGATGCTGAGAGAGTCATGAAAGAAGCAGCTACATACAACCCAGATATTATATGGTGTGGAAATACTATCACTAGTTGTTCACTAGCAGCAAAAGCAATGGGTAAACTAGGTGTTGATGCAATAATGATCATAAATGTATGGGGCTTCGACGAGAGATTCCCAGAAATGGCTACAGAACTTGCATGGGGCAAAGTAGCTGCTGCTGCACCACTAGCTTATCCACATGTACTGAAAGAAAAAGATCCAAACTTGTACAACTTAATGCTAGAAGCTGCAAAAGCAGCTGGATACTCTGAGAAAGATATAAACTTCCAGTTTATAAAAGGATTTACAAATGCTCTACTACTAATAAAAGCAATAGAACGAGTCGACTCCAAGGATCTAGAAGCTAGAAAAGGTGAAGCTATAAAAGAAGCACTCGAAGCCAGCTGTACAGGAGAACCATTCAACCTAGGAGCATTAGCACCTACAGAACTAAGATACTGCGAAGGTCTACACGTAGCACATACAACTTCCTGGGTAGCAGTACTTGGTAGCGATGGTAAAATAGTACTAGAAGGACCTATATCTGTATCCAAAGATCTAAAGACATGGGAGTACCACGGCTAGAGGCTAGGTAGAAGATATGCCAACAACAAGACTCCTAGAAGTCAACAACATAGAAGTAATATATCATCCATTCATACTAGTACTCAAGAGTATAAGTCTCACAGTAGAGAAAGACTCACTAGTAGCACTACTAGGCCCAAATGGTGCAGGGAAGACAACCCTCCTAAAAACAGTATCAGGTATAATTAAGCTCGAGAGAGGAAAAGTTACAAAAGGATACATAAATTTTGGAGGCGAAAGAATCGAGAATAGAGACCCAGAAGATATTACACGTAAAGGTATAGTATATGTAGCAGAAGGGAGGAGACTCTTTAGAGAATTAACAGTCTCTGAACATATAGCAGCTATGACCTACAGGTGGAAGAACGCTGACCCAGATATAGTCTACAAGTATTTCCCCCGTCTCAGAGAGAGGAAGAATGTCAGAGTAGGCTACCTGAGTGGCGGAGAACAACAGATGCTAGCGATAGGTCTAGCACTACTAGCAAAACCCAAACTACTCCTACTCGATGAGCCGAGTCTAGGACTAGCACCGAAACTAGTATCAATGCTATATACTAGCATAGAAGAACTCCATAGAGAAGAAAAACTAACTATCCTACTAGCAGAACAAAATGCTAAAAAAGCACTAGATATTGCAGACTATGGATATATCATAGAGAATGGAAAAATAGTACTAGAAGGCCCAGCTGATAAACTAAAACAAGACAAAGACGTAAAAGAATTCTACCTAGGAATGGCTGGAGAAAAAAGTTATCGTACAGCTAAATGGTATAAGAGGAAGAAACGCTGGGTCTAAGCTCTCACTACACCTGCATATCTATGGAATTTTTTCGTCTCTTTTATCCACTCCTCTAGTTCTACTCCTCTCATCCTCCTCCACCAGTCTCTCCTAAGTACAGCAATACTATCTAGTTCTACATCGTAGAATGCTATATCCTCATCTGTACCCATAACTAGTCTTATCCACGAATCAGCAGAAGAAGCTCCAGAAGCCCACCACTCTAGAGCCTCCTCTTCTGTTGAAGGAGGAACTATAACATGACTATAGCCTCCTCCTCTAAATACATGTCTTTGTGTCTTCAGCTCAAAAACAGCTGTATCAACGCCAACAACAGGAGCATAGAATTCTAGACTCCTAGATAGTGTTGCTTTCAGCCAGTGTTCATGCATACTAAACATATACGAGGGATTTATGAATAATTCTGCTCCCCCTAGGAATAGCTCGAAAGCAGCTTCTGGAAAAGACCAGAAATCTGCACATACAACAATGCCTATCTTCGCATTACCTATATCTAGTACCTTGTAGTCTCTATTCGTAGGCTTAAATCCCCATAGTCTGGCTTCGAGACGCCCAATATACCTCTTAAACTGTCTTAGTATAGGCTCTCCATCGAGTCCATAGACTGTAGCAGTATTATACACTCTATCTTCTTCGCTATATTTTACACCAGCAACTACATACATACTACAGTCTCTAGCAGCTACACCTAGCTCTCTACTATCGTGGAAGGGGAAGTATTCAGGGAATACTACTATATCTGGTTCTCCTCTACAAGCTCTACGTAGTAGTTCTACTGCGTGTTCGATATTCTTCTCACTATCTATTATACCATTAGCAGGTCTAGCTTGTACTAGTGCTATCTTCAGCTTCCTAGCCACTATATACTCACCAGCTATACTCCCTATCAATATAGCTCTAATACTGTATTTAAAGTAGTTAAGTAGTGTTAGATGTTTAGTATCTACACGTGAAAATTTTTACACATGTTTAGTAC
>JALTYD010000117.1 GCA_027046525.1 Pyrodictiaceae archaeon | reverse complement strand
ATTTATAACTCGGAACTAATCGATATTGATTCAAAAACACTCATAGATTCGGTGAAAGAAGCTATAGATTTTGTAAAAGAGGAGAAAAATGCTATCTTGTCGAGAGCAGGTGTTAGTGTATTCTACGAAGAGAGAGCTCTTGCTAACACAAGCGGTATCGAGATAGAAGATAAAGGAACACAAGCTATTGCAGTAGCTTCAACTATAATAAAGAGTGATAGACTAACAACACCAGCTATATTTGAGTATAGTAGTAGTAGAGTAGAAAAACCAGATCTCCGTCTGGCAGTTGAAAAATCGCTGGAAAAAGCAAAGTTATGTACGAGTATTTCAAAGCTCGATAAGCCTGGCAGATACAACGTCATATTTACTCCAAAAGCAGTTGCAGAGATATTTTTGACTACTATTTTCTATGCACTAAGAGGAGATAATGTTGTCAGAGGGAGAAGCCCTTACCGTGACAGAGTAGGAGAAGAAGTAGTAGACAAACACCTCACTATAATAGATGATGGCTTGCTAGACGGCGGTGATAATTCGTGGAGATTTGATGGAGAAGGAGTAGCTACTAGTCGCAGTATTCTAGTCGAAGCTGGAGTCCTCAGAAGCTTCGTACTTGATACTTATTGGGGTAAGAGAATGGGAACAAAATCAACAGGTAATGGTGTGAGGAGAAGCTATTCTGTACAGCCACAGCCAGGCTATACGAATATTATCATAGAGGGTGGTGATTCGAGCCTAGAAGAGCTACTAGATGGTAAAGTTATTGTACTATACAATCTGCAGGGAGCTCATACAGCTAACTCAGATACTGGTGAGTACAGTGTTCTAGCTAATCCTGGTATTCTCTACGAGAATGGAGAGCCTAGAGGATGGCTGCGTGGAATCACAGTATCAGGTAATATGTTCGAAGAAGTAAAGAAGAATATCGTTATGGTAAGTAGAGAGAAGGAGAAAGCTTTTCCAGGTATTGAAGCTCCATGGATAAGATTTGATAACATAGTAGTTACTCCTAAGGCTTAGCTTTTATTTTTCTCCTAGTATTGTTCTAAGTTTTTCATATTCTCCTTTCTTCATACTCCAGTACATATTCTCTTGTAGTAGCTGGCCTCTCTTAACATCTGTAACATATCTCGAAACTGCTTCTCTAATTATTTTTGATAAATCTACGTATTTCTTGACGAAGGGGGGTATACTAGGTGATAAACCTAGTATATCATGTATCACTAGGACTTGTCCATCGCAGTAAGGCCCGCTTCCTATGCATATCGTAGGTATGTGTACTCTTTCTGTTATCTCTCTAGCTACCTGCCAGGCTGTAAACTCTATTACTATAGAAAATGCTCCAGCTTCAGCTACTTCTTCTGCGTCTTTTATTATCTCGGCTGCTTCGCTAGCTGTTTTCCCCATCAATCTATACCCTCCTAGGAGTTTATGTTTCTGTGGAGTTAGGCCAACATGAGCCATAACTGGTATACCTGCTCTCTTGAGAGCTTTTATAACATCTGAGTATTCACTTCCTCCCTCGATTTTTACAGCATCTGCACCTGCAGATAGGAATCTACCAGCATTGCGTAGAGCTTCTTTTACATCAGCTTCGTAGCTCATAAAAGGCATATCACCGACTACTAGTGCAGAGGGTTTAGCTCTTGCAACAGCTTCTGTATGTCTGATCATATCGCTCATTTCTACACTTAGAGTAGATTCAAGTCCTAGAACAACCATCCCTAGAGAATCACCTACGAGGATTATATCGACACCAGCTTCGTCAACTATTCGAGCAGTTGGAGTATCATATGCTGTAATCATAGCAATTGGTTCTACTCCTTTTTTTCTAGCTATGTCTCGCACGGTGATTTTTTCTCTCTTAGCCAAGGTTCTCGTAGCCTCACAGCCAAGTATATAGAGTAGTTAGCTAGTGCGCGAGTATTTGTCTCAAGTGATTTTAGCCATACTGCTCTATTTATGTAGTCTATTTCACTTCTACCATGTCTAACATAGTCTTGAATCATTGAACTACAGTTGTTTGCTGTTTGTCTAGCTGTATTTATCATTTCTTCTATAGGGTCTATAGGTAACTCTATGCCTTTTTCTCTAGCTACTCTAACTGTTTCCTCGGCGAGGATAGTAGCGAGTTCTCTTGCACTACTATTGTCGATAATTACTCTATTCTTTGACCAGCTTAGGACTGTTACAGGGTTTATACCAGCATTTACTGCTAATTTTGTCCATCTGTAGGGCTCAATGTTATCAACTATTTCTACTGACAAACTTTTTCTACTCAGTATTGATGCTATAGCTTCAACTAGTAGTTTGGGCTTATGAGCTAATTTCCTACGTGAACCTATTACAACTTTATTACCGCCCGCGAAATGAGAATAGCATTTAGATTTATACGTAGAACCAAAGAATATGAGAGCAGCTACTACGCGGTCAGCACCATAGACTCTCTCTAGTAGTTCTAACGAGCCTAATCCATTCTGAACACTTACAATTAGATCAGGATTCCAGCCTAGTTCTAGAGAACTAGATACTGCGGTCTCGACATCGTAGGCTTTAACAGCATATATTAATACGTTAGGCTGAATAGAGCCTATACTATCCCATCCACATATCTCTACTTCCGCGGAACCCAGGCCTTCTACTACTATTCTACCTATTTTACAGCCTCTGGATGAGCGGTCGACTACTACTACACTAGTATCTAGAGATTGAAGTAGAATAGATAGTACTGAGCCAATTGCACCACACCCTCCAATCACCAGTATCTTCTGCTTCATTCCGACTACCTCTATACCTTGTAGAGTAATATACTAAGATGATTCTAGTCTATAGTATTGCTCTAGTCGCCACGAGAAGTACCTCATTAAGTGGTCAGCAAGTACTATAGAAGTAGTAGCTTCGACGACAGGTACAGCACGAATTGCAATAGATGGATCATGTCTACCTTCTCCAATAATTTCAGTTTCTTCTAGTGTTCTCCAGTCAATTGTTCTCTGAGGAAATCTTATAGTTGAAGTAGGTTTAACAGCTACTCTGAAGTTTATTGGAGAACCTGTTGATATTCCACCTAAGATACCGCCAGAGTACCCTGGCTTAATAGTTATAGTTCCATCTTGGCTGATACTAATAG
>JALTYD010000116.1 GCA_027046525.1 Pyrodictiaceae archaeon | reverse complement strand
ACTACATACTATAGGATATCACTGGGTTAAGCTTTTATATTACGAAGTATAGATAGCACATAGATAGCTGAGATAATTTGAGTATATATCTTGATGTAGCAAGGTGCTTATTAAGTTGAATAGTAGACTGGATTATATCGCTGGAGTATTCAGAGAAAAGAGAGTAGCACTTGTTGTTGCTGCTCTCGCAGTATCGCTTGCAGTTATCCTCTCGGGTGTAGGATCAGTTAGTAATGCTGAGCTAGAATTCGATATAGATGTTACTGTGACGCCGGGTGTTGACAACATTAATGTCAGTGTAACATTGCCAGGTTGTGGAGCTGCTTACTATTACTACTACTATTATTATGCCTGTCCTACTCAGACTGTGTATGTACTAGTGCTTGTCGAGAAACTCGTTGGCCCCTTTGTTGAGCCCTATGTTGGTGGGAAGAGTGCAGCATTAGTGTATGATGTTGAACCCTATACTGTTAACTTTACTTTTACTGGGTTAGCAAGTGGCTACTATAAGGTGAAAGTATATGTATGGAATGCTCTGTCGCTGAGAGAACTAGCACTTGCTAGTAGTGAATGGTATTCACATACTGAGCCTAGAGAGTATATAGTTTGGGTGGGAGGTGGTTAGTATGAAGAAGAGAGTATGGTTGTTTAGCTTTATAGTTTTATCACTCCTGCTTAGTAGTGCAGGTATTGCTACTGCTCAATTAGGTCCTGATGATGTACAGTTGATGTTTAGTAAGCAAATCTATGATAGAGATGAAGTTGTAGAGATGCTGGTTAATGTTTCTGGAGGTGTAACTTTACCAGTAAGATTTGCTGTTGAAGTATGGTCTCCAACGATGTCTCTTGTGTGGTTCCACGAAGAAACACTAACAGCTTATAACAATATTATAGCATTTAAACTACCTGGAGTCCCCGATGGTACTTATACTGTCTACTATGCACTAGAGGGGATGGTTCCACAAGTAGCTACTTTCATGGTTAAGAAACCTACATTTGATATTATTGCTGTATCGCCTACATCTCTATTCGCTGTAGTTGGTAATAGTGTAGTTATTAGTGTAGCTGTGAATAACACTGGTGCTGATGGAACAATGGAGTTAAGAATACTTGATGAGAATGGTACTATTGTAGCTAGTAGTGGTCCTGTCAGCTTGGTGTACAGCGAGCTTTATGGGACTAATCTTGTCTTTATAGTACCTAATACACCAGGTACTTATACATATACAGTTGTTACATACAATGTCAAGTACAACGTAATAGATGACTTAGAACAGATAATAGTTACAGTTACACCACCTGTTCCTGCTCCAGCACCAGCACCACCATATGTACCACCGCCGCCACCTGCACCGCCTACACCGCCACCACCAGTAACTCCACCTGTTACTGTAACTCTTCCAGCTAACTTAACTACGCCTATACCTGGTGCGATAAAATCGTATATAGCTAATATAAGTGGTTATGTTGATGAGACTTGTACTGTAACTATTCCATTAGTTATAACTACACCAGAAGGTATTATGATTAAGCTTCAGAGAGGCACAAGGATATCGCCAGTCTGTGCATCTTTAGAGATACATATACTTGCAGAACCACCATTATCTACTACTGAGCAGATGGTCGTAGGTGTTAGCGCTGACTTAAGACTGACAGGGCTCGAGTTTACACCACCAGCACTTGTTAGATTCCCCTACAACCCAGAGATGGTACCACAAGGATATGCTGTAATGCTTGCATATTTTGATGCTGCTGCAAATGAATGGAAACCAGTACCAACAGTATCTGTAAATATGGTTGAAGGATACATAGAGGGTCTTGTTGAACACTTTACACCATATGCACCAGTAGCTTACAGGCAGGTTACACCAGTACCAATTACAGTTACAACTACTGTAACTGCTATAGAGGAGGTAACACTTACAGAGACTGTAGAGACTACAGTTGTAGAAACTGCAGTAGAGACAGAGACTGTGCATGTAACAGAGATTCTCACAGAGAGAGAGACTGTTGTTGAGACAGAAACAGTAACAGAGACTCAGCTGACTACTGCTACTGTTAGAGAAACTGTAGTAAGGACAACTACACTACCAACTCTACTAACACATACTGTTACAGAAACAGCAACAGAGACTACTACTGTAGAGATAACGAAAGTTCCATGGTGGGCTTATCTAGCAATAGTACTAACAATTGTATTTGCTATTGCGCTAGCAGCTACAGCAACATTTATGAGGAGAAGAACCTAGTTTTTTCTCCCTCTCGCTAGCTTAGATTTTACTAGATTATTCTCCTAGTTTTTACTAGATAGAGGAGAGTCTCTGGGATAAGTGGAGAGTAAAAAAGGTCTAGATCTAGAAGAGAGCTTCTAGTTTTGATCTAATTATTTTTTCTGCTTCGTCTTTGTCAATCTTCTTGTATATTCTCGAGTTTACTTGTTTTAGTATTAGTTCTTCACTGCTCTCTAGCTGGTCGAGAGGTTCTTCGACTATTTTTTCGCCTATGTATGCTTCTTGTTCTGTTGGTACTAGTATCACTGTTACTTTAGAGCCTTTTTCGTGTTCTTCTGCTGAGAATAAACCTATGTTGCCTTTATCTCTACTCTTTAGTATTGCGAGTAGTTCTCCTGTTTTTGTACGTCCATGTACTACTGCTGTATCTGCTTCGATTGGTGGTGGTAATAGTCTTTCTCGAGCTAATTCTCTTTCTACTTCTGCTTCTTCTCTCTCAGTCCATACTCTTTCTTCTTCTGTTACTGGCCGTGCTAGTATAGTCTCTATTTGCTCGACAGTGTCTTTTATTATTGGTTCTATTTCTTCGTCTGGTACTCGTCTAAATACTTCGATGCTGAATGTATCGTATTTCCATTTTATATCTCTATCTTCTACATCATATTCTATTCTAATTCTTACGGCATCGCCTTTGTCTATTTTTAGTTTGTTTACGAGTATTTCGAATAGTATTCTGTTTAGCTCGCCTGCACGGAATGCTATTTGTTTACTATCTATTTTTCCTTCTTTTAGCTCTCCTCTTAGCTGAGCAAATAGTACTCTTCTTAGCTTGTTTGCATATGCTCCTCCGATTACAAGTCCTGTAGATAACTGTGGCATATTCTCACCTAGATTGTTGTATTATTGTTATTGGTTATTAGAATTACGTTATTATTCTAGTCGTAGTTAGAGAGGCTATTCTATC
>JALTYD010000115.1 GCA_027046525.1 Pyrodictiaceae archaeon | reverse complement strand
TATTAGTTCTAATAATAGATAGTGTTCCAAGTAGCTTAAAATGTTCTTTATCAGGACTACTTATTAATTTAGAGTAAGCATCACCGCGACCTAAGGAGAGAAATAGTTCTTCTGAGGCTCGACTATCAACACCTAGTCTCTTAAGCATATTAGAAATAGCTCTGATAGATCTTTTAGGCATGGTGTGTGCAAATCGTCTAATAGCAGTAAAAGTTTTCTCTATATCATAATCTGAAACAACACGTTCAGCTAATCGCGGTTCCATCATCAATAATCTTCCTGTTATATCTTCTTCTAACAGGTTCTCCTTATTTAAAATAGAGTACAACATCTCTGCATCTTTTACGTCTTCATTAGCCTTTATTTTCTCAGCTATTAGCTTAGCTATTTTACTAGGTAGGTTTCTTCTATCTCTGTAATTTTTATTTCGAATAAGAGAGTATAGACTCATTAGTGCTTCGATAGATACAGTATTCTTATCCAGATAGTCGATGACAGAGGATCCAAGGTAATTGTATGCTTCCAGAACAGCTTTACTACTACTTGATAGTTTTCTGCGAAATGCATCATTATAGGATGAAAATTCTCTCGATAACTTCTTGGCTATAATCTCGGCCTGTTTAAGATCAACGATTCTCTCTCCATGTCTATCTCTAGATATAAAACCTAGAAATTTTAACCTAGTATATGCTTCTCTCTTCTGTTTCGATGGTTTTTTGAAAATACTCTGTCTTCTCAGTTTATCGCCGAATGATACACCAAGGATCTTTAAATCCTTCGAAACACTATTTAGAAATAACTTTACATTATTATTCTCTTTTAATCTATAGGCAGACTCATGTATTATCTTCTTAATAGTCTCGGTTTGTTCTTGTCTTTTTACGTATACTGAAGTAAGAATAAGCTCAATATCGTTAAAGTCGAGTTTACCTCTTAAAGCGCTATATATTTCTAGTAGCTCTGATGCTACTATAATATCACTAGTAGTTACCTGGACTCCTATATCTCTAGCTCGCTGAGCTACATCATATGCTATTTTAACTAGATCGTTTCTAAGGAGATCATTAGAGCGTGTTTTGTATCGCCTCATCGACTATTTCCTCTTCACCTATCCTCTTGTAGAGAATAACTGTAGCGGCATCAACAAGGTCTTTTAGTTCGACGGATTTGTGGTTTCTCAATTTAGCTATTCTTCCAGCTAATCTTAGCCAGAGAACAGTATCGGATGGACCGGGTTTATATGCTGCACGTTTTCGTAGCACATTTACTACTTCAATTGCCTTTCTGATTAAGCTATCTTCTATCTCTATGTCAACATCATATCTTAGCTTTACTATTTTTAGCTC
Source organism: Pyrodictiaceae archaeon (assembly GCA_027046525.1). Classification (GTDB taxonomy): domain Archaea; phylum Thermoproteota; class Thermoprotei_A; order Sulfolobales; family Pyrodictiaceae; genus JALTYD01. The sequence continues at coordinate 1,896 of JALTYD010000115.1, read as the reverse complement.
TACATCTGGTGGTGGGTAGTTGAAGGGTATTCTTACAACTCTTCTTAGGAAAGCATCACTTAGCTCGCCCTGGGCATAGTCTTCGGGATTACTTGTAAAAATTAGCTGAAATCCTTCTCCTGAAGCCTTTACTATACGTCTTAACTCGGGAATTATTATCCTACGTTTATCAACTATATCTAGAAGGAGATTCTGGAGTTCCTCGCTACTTCTCCTGATTTCATCTACTAATACACCTGCATCTAGTATAATTGCAGCTAGTAGAGGTCTTGGAATAAAGCTCAATTCATTAAACCCATACTTTATAGCCATAAGTGGGTGAAAATCACCAACTACTCTATACTCGTCATAGTTCTCGCTACATGGTATAATAAATGCTGGTTTACCAGACCAAATAGTTAGAAGAGCTTCCCCTATTTCTGTCTTCCCTGTACCAGGTGGTCCTTCAAACAGGACGGGGCGACCAGCTAGAAAAGCTGCTACTACTAGGTATACTAGTCTCTCATCTACTAGGAGCTTATATTCATTTCTTAAGATATCAACTATCCTACGTGGATCTCTTACTGGCTCGCGTTTCATTTCATGTATTAACGGTTTGTATATTTCAAAGACGCGTTTCGCAACAGTATCTTCAGCTCTACTATGATCTATACTACTATCATTCGCCATTTGTTCTATATTGCTTATATCATCTAGTATCTTCTCTAGATCCTCTACCACTTCTCCTTCTCTCCTCTTACTAGTCCCTACTAATAACAGGTATTATAGTTTAGTTTACCACAGAGTATCATAAAATGTAGCAATACAATGCACATAAGGTACGTAGAGTATAATGTCTTACATAGGGTCATTGAAATTGAAGAAACAGAGTATTATCAGGAGTGTCTGGATTAAGAAAGGACCCGATGTTATATACTATGATTTGTGTTTTGAAAAACTCCATATCAAGTTGATTTATTTGGGGAGCATCTGGACTACATTTAGACCACGTACTGGTCTCCCGAAAAAAGAAGATGTCATAACGTACAGATTATTCAAGGAGAGGCGGAGACAAAAAAATATTATCTCAAAGAACGACATAACAATACCGTACAGCAAAATCAGAGAATACCGTTTGAAAAGAATAGTTGAGTATAAACAACACAGAAGAGCAGAAAAAAAGTTAGTTTCGCTACTAGAGCTACAGCTCACTAGTGGAGAATCTATACAGATATACTTTAGTAGCAAAGTCTATGATAAAATGAAGACTCTACTTAGAAGACATATTGTTAATAAAGTGTAGATCTACTTCTACACTTGGCTATGAGGATGAAAACCCAGCTTATAACAAGATGATGATGGATCAACCGACCGAGCCTCTAAAACTCTATGTGAGTTATTTTCTAACATAGTAGATTTTGACACCATATACATAGTCTGATCCAAGCTTCTTTATCTCAGATTCTATCTGTTCTACAATAGAGTTTACGTCTTTTACTTCATTGAGAGTTATCTCGACATAGTAAAACCCAGGTACAATGCGTGAATGTGTAGTTTTTATTCTTCCGTATTTTGAAAGAGCAGAAATAATAGTCTCTGCTACTTTGTTGAGAAAAGTACTAAAGAAGACTCTAACTACTATGCTTTCTCCCAAGCAAAATCCCGCTAAGCATGGATTTTAGCAATACACATATATAAATCGTTGTTTACTAAAGTAGTTAGGTGCTCTTAGCTACTAAACTCCTTGGTAGACTAGTTAAGTACTAAAGGACTAGTTAGCTAAAGAATAGTGTATGATGATGAAGGGTGCAAGCATAGAGTATTACCGATGATATAGATTAATTAGCTGAGCCTCAGTAGAAGGAGTTCTCCGCACCACTCAGTACTCGGCAAACTCTTCACAGGCCACTTATAGAT
>JALTYD010000114.1 GCA_027046525.1 Pyrodictiaceae archaeon | reverse complement strand
GCCTAATAGGTACTCTAACACCACATATATCGATACACTTCTTATTTCTATGGATTTCAGCTAAGTGTTTAATCCACTTAGTTAGTAGTGTTCTTGGCGAAAATTCTCCTAGTTCTACTATCTCATTAAATGAGTACTCATCTAACTCGACAAGTTTTTCTAAATCCCATACATCTCTAGGACCTCTAATAATAGGTATTCTTGTAGATTTTCTCAGATCATCGAGACTGTACTCTAGAGTTCCCGGTACTATGATTGTATCGTAGTGCTCTTCTATCTTCTTTATAACTTCTGCTAAGAGTTTCTTGGGGATAAGAGCAGCAATATCGACTGGGGCATCAATTACTTCAACTACTAAGCCGCTATCTGGCTTTATTTTCTCAACAATAGATTCTATGATCTTCTTTGTCTTCCTGCCAGTAATAATAGCTATACGTTTAACCAATGCTTTATTCCTAACAGTATATCTGCACCAGAGACTATCATAAGAATAATGTTTGTATACAAGAAGAGAGGTAAGAGGACTATGTTATTAGTAGTCTACTAGCTTTGTAGTATAGCTATTTGTCTTCTCCCATCCTGGTTAGTTGGCTAACAATTATACGTAGCTTCGATAACCCCTCTATCCTACCAAAAGGGCCTACTATTATAGGCTCTACGATATCACTAGCTTCTCTGATTGTAACTCTATAGCCTACTTCTGCAAGCCTAGCTATAATACTAGAAAAATATGTCTTCGTGATACTTTTTGGTACATATACAATTATCTCATCCAAAACTCTAACCCACTAGCTAGATATAGGATGGTGTTACTTAGTGAACAGTTAGTCTCATTGAACTTTTCTTTTCCCGTAGTTATAGAGTGTTACTATTGCTCTAGATGTTTTTACTTCTTACTACATCTAAGAATATATAGTAGTTCTTCGAGACTCGATAGAGGATATTCGAATCTAAACAATTTATAGCTAATATCTCTCTCTTCAGCTGGAATTATACTATATACAGGCTTAGACATTGCAACAGCAGTTTTAATCTCTGTTTCTACGCCCATATGTACTTCGCTGAACATTGTCGGTCTATAGGCTATCACGAAATCTGCCTGTGAGACATATCCTAGATCTCTCCTCTCTATCGAAGTCTCTATGAGCGTCTTTAGAAACGATACATAGCCCGGGTTTTTAACAGTCTCATCAACAGGATACAGATACTCGTTAAAGAGCTCAGAAGAGAGATCAACAGGATATGGATACTCATGAATACCATTCTCTGGATGTGGCCACCTTGTATCACGCGCTATACTCGTCTGAAGAGTATTCGTCTCAGGAGATAGTATCAGCTCATCTATAGCCGTAGGAGAAAATACTACTAAATTCGGACACGCTTTCTCTAGCTCTTGCTTAAACTTCTCTATCTCAATAACCTCTTCTAGCTTATTTAGAGGAATATTATGTTTTAATGCATATTCTCTAAGCTTCGTAATAGGGTGTGAAATATACGCGCTATGATACTCTCCACCTTCTTCTGGCTGAATCCCTAGGATGTATGAAAAGAGTCTAAGATGTCCCTCGCGTGTATGTTTAGATGCATATACATATGCTTCTCCACCGCCGAGAGGAATAAGCCTAGATACACTCTCTTGGGCACTCCTCCAGTAGAGTAGCCCTGCAGGATCGATTACTTGGAAACTAGCTACTCCAGGAGTTTCTCCATGTGCAATCCTTGTAGCAAGTCTGTGGAGGACATGATAGTAGTCATCGAAATAGTCGACAACAGATACTTCTGCCTCCATTCTACTAAGATAGCCTATCGCAGGATTTGATACAATATTACTCCTCCTATAGTACATGCTATGCATAGCGATAACAGCATACTTGCTCCCTCTAAGACTATCAACCATCTTAGTAAATGCTCTCTCAAATCTCTCTGCTGTCCTCTTATAATCAACTAGTAGGAGTTCTGCAACATGGTATATCGGGGCTTTGAATTCTTCTTCTACAAAGTCCTCGAACTTTGCTACTGCAGCACCTATTTCTCGACCAATAAGATCTACTACTCTTCCTAAACCAATACCAGAGATACCTGTAACAACTGCTATCTTCTCTGGATAATCCCGCAATATACTCGCCACTGTATATAAAGCATTACTAGGAGAGAAAAACTAATCGTATAGTCTCAGTAGTATATCACTACAGTTCTTCTAAGAATTCTCCAATATGCCTTATACCTTTCTCCATCCTCTCTACACTCTCTGCTACAAAGCTTATCCTAAGACTAAATGGTACTGTTCTCCCAAAATACTTACCAGGTACTGTAGCTACTCCTTTCTTCTCTAGCAACTTCTCTGCAAAAACATCTGATTCAACACCTTTCTCTCGTAGATAGTCTGATAAATCTACGAGGATAAACATAGAGCCTCTAGGCTTAACATATCTAGCTCTCGGGAGATACTTATCAATAAACTTCATTGCTAAGTCTCTCTTCTCTCTATACACTTGTTTAGTTTTCTCCAAATGTTCTAGTCTATCTTTACGTCTAGCGAGATACCAATACACAAGATATTGTGCAGCTATAGGTGGACAATAAGTTATTTCTTCTGAAACTATAGAGATCTTATCAATAACACCTCTAGGTCCATAGACGTACCCAAGTCTCCAACCAGGTATCCCTGGATCTTTACTAAAAGTCCCGATAACAATCGAGTTTTCTGGTGCATACTCGTAGAACCAGCTGTGCTCCCCCTCATATATAAGTGTTCTATAAGCTTCATCTACTACTATCCAAGCATCTATATCATTAGCTACTTCTGCTAACCCCCTAGCTATACCTCTATCGAGGACTCTACCAGTAGGATTATCAGGAGTAACTATGATTATAGCTCTTGTCTTCCCTCTAGCTACTACTTCTAGTACTTTATCTAGATTAGGCTGATAACCATCATCTATAGAGAGATTAACTATCTTTAGTTTAGCGCCAAAGTATTCTAAGAGAGGCCAATACCCAAAATACATAGGATCAAAAACAAGTACTTCAGAATCTTCATCAATTATTGAAGCAAGAGTTGAAAACATTGCAGCTTGTCCACCACTAGTAATAACTATTTGATCCTCATCTAGTTCTGGACCACCAAATAATGCTATATCTTCAGCTAGTGCTCTTCTCAGATCATAAATACCTCTACTCGGACTATATCTATAGAATCTCATGCTATCTTCTACCAAGGCTTCTCTAACAAGCTCTCTAACCCATCGAGGCGGTGGTATACTTGGCTGGCCTGTTGATAGAAGTATTATATCTCTCCCTTCTCTCTGTAGTTTCTCTTTTATCCTATCTATCCTTCTAGTCGGGCTCTCGCGGAGAGGAACTATCCTCCTACTAGTTGGTGGTATCAAGCTATACAGCCACGATATTACAATACTACTATGTATTAAAGCTATTTACTTGATACACTAAGTAGCTCAGCCAGCTCCTCATCGCTTACATCATGCCATTCTATATAAGCATCTGCTACTGCGAAAAAGTCTCCTCTCCGTAGATTGGCTACAATGACAAGATCTGAGTACTTAGATACTCTAACCACACCATCTAGGCTACCAGTCGGTACTGCAACATAGACTTTCTCTGCTCCAATACGTCTAAGAAAATTAACACATACAATCATTGTATAGCCTGTAGCTATACCATCATCAACAACTAAGATTTTCTCTCCTCTAATATTACTATAGTCTAAGCTCCCCCTAACTCTAAGAGTACGATTCTTCACAAACATGTATACCTTGTTAGCTAACTCCTCTATAGTAGATCTATCATAGCCTAGAAAAACATGAGCTATATTCTCATCGTATTCAAACTTACCATCGGGTGCAACAGCTCCGAAACCAGCTTCTGTTGTCCAAGGATATAGAATCTTCTTAACAACTACTACATCTAGTCTAGCTTTTATCTCCTTCGATAGAGCAACTGCTACAGGTACACCTCCAGCTACAAGTCCAACTACAACTAAGTCTCTATACTCGTCTCTCAGTATCTCTTTTATCATAGAAGATAAGAATATACCAGCATCTGCTCTATCTTCAAAAACAGCTACTTTATCTACTAAGTCCCTACAGTATAGTATCTTTTTATTAACACGGTCTATTTTCTCGCACAAAGCTCTATGCATATAATGAACACCACTTAAACCACTACCTCTTCTCTATTTTTCAGCTACCAAGTAGAAGATTTAGATAGAAATAAACCTAAAGTCTATCTCTCTAGAAGAATAAAGCTTCTCTATATAAAAACAGGCAGATTATTATCTCTCCTCCTTCTTCGTAACAACCCCCAGATAGTCTATGATAACTCCTCGTTCTACTAGTTTCTCATACATACGCCATATACGCTTAATAGTTACATGTCCAGCGTAGTAGCCTCTTTCTTCGAGGAGCTCAATAATATACTCAGGAAATTCATTTGGAGAACCCTGATAAGTCTTAGCGCCTACTACGATTACCTCGGCTAATTCCCTAGAAGAAGGATAAGGTTTCTTCTCTTTCTTCTCCTTCTTCCTCCTAGATTCTCTCAAAACTTCTTCTACAACATCTTCTGGTATGTACTCAGATATATCTATACCTTCTAGTTCTATTTTTTCATCCAAGTATACTCCTCCTCTTCAACCTAACTGATATAATGAGTCTTCTTCTACTATGACCTGTAGATGTAACAGTTATGTCTTCCCCCGTCTTCTTAATAGAGAGTCTATAGCGTCTCTTGAGTAGCGATACTATTTTAGAAGCACTACCTCTATCTAGTAGATATATATCTACACCATTAGGTAGTTCAACAATATCTACTATGGAATTGCTAATCTGCTTATTCTTCTCAAATAGCTTTGTAAGTAGCTTTGCCAGAGTCTCTGGAGACTCTCCCCTCAGTTGGACTAGGACGTTATAATCACCTCCACGGATATTCTTACAAGTTGGACACAACGTAGGTCTAGCTCTAATTATTACACGATAAGGTAGTGTCAATCTCATCTCGCTATCGGAGAGAGTGAAACTGTATACTAGTTCTACTATTGTACGCCATGATGCTTCTGTAACTAGTATCTTGTTCTCGAGATTATAACTACTAATAGCTTCATCACATATCTCTACGCCAGGCCCATTTTCAGAATAATATCTATCAATAAACTCCATTATTGCATCTAGGAGCTCTCCACCATCATACCATCTATAGCCTATTCTATAAGCTCCACATATCTTACAGTAGTCAAACTCTACTCTCTCTTCTACACATAATGGCTTCTTAAAATCCAGATACCAATCAATACATAGATTCCCTCTCTTCAGATTCTCGAGGAGAGAAACTCCACACTTTATACAGAATGAAGACCTAAGATAGGTTTCTTTCTCCCAAATACCCATTATCCCCACTAAGAAACTTCTATTATATTCTCAGCCCCTTATTAACTAAAAGGAAGTAAGTACCTAGATAGTGATGAATAAAACCCGGTAAGACCTACTAAGGGATGATCTATCCTAGTCCAGCTGAACATACACGAGGATACTTTGGCCCCGTCTTACCCCGCCCGAAGTCATAATTCTAGTTATAAGGTAATATTTATCGAACCAATAGGGGAGAACATTGTCTACAACAGAAGGGAGAAATCCACAACACATACAATCCTATACACTAGAGCTAGATAACTATACAAAGATATACAGCGATACTTCTAGAATAGCTTCTATCTATTCATTTCTAAGTGCTATTGGCTTCGAGTGCCATGAGTGTCTAGAACACTACTACGACTTAGTATCCATGATTATAAAGAAGACAAACTACGAGTATTTCGAGAATGCAGCAGTAGTTGCAGCACAGAAAAAACTACCAGGCCCATATCTCGTTAATGTATGGGGAGAAGAATACTTTGCGCAAGTACTTGAGTATCTATCAACACCAGAATATGATGACCTAGATGTACTCAAAGAACTCCTCCTAGAAATAGCTTATAGTCTAGGCGGAGACGAGGAAATAACAAGACTGATCGAAGAACTAGCTAGTAGAAATGCGGTTGATAGTCTGAAGCTACTAGGGCTACTACTACTGGCTGTACCACCTGCTGTTAGAGGTAGGGAACAATGAGTACTGATCGTTGGAGGAAGATAGACTTTGCAAAACTAGTAGAAACACTCTCAACACTATCTATGAGAAAAGCAGCAGGACTAAAGTATAGTACAACGCAAATCCCTCCTAGCATAAAAAATGCTGCAAGTAGTATAACAGATCGAGTAGCTGATAAACTAAGACACGACGATGATGGCATAATACGCTGTAAAGTCTGTGGAAGAGGACCTTTTACAAGAAGAGGTTTCCACCTCCACCTACAGAGAGTACACATAGACGTAGTCTATAATCTAGTCAGAGAAGAACTAGAGTATTACATATGGCGTGTGAGGAACATACCAAGCTATGGAAAAGAACAAACTAGAGAAGAATAGCTTCTAGCGGGTCAGTAGGGGTGGAGCCTGCTCATAGCTTCTCTCACTACTGGAGTCTATCTTCATCCCCTATGTATAGTTCTGACTCCTCTATTAGTTACAAGTATAACTCCTTCTACACTATCGTCTCTAAATAGCAAGTTACCAATATACACGTAGTAGCTCCTTCTCACACTATACTTCTCTAGACTATCTATCTTTGCTGTAAATGAAGAATCATCACTACTCTTTCTAATAACAATTACCTCCCTAAGCCGGGCAATTTCAGGATATAAAAGCTTTCCATCAATTCTAGAGTAAGTTACTATACTCGGATACTTAGATGTATAAACAACCTCATCTCTACTCCTCCTCCTACTTCTAGCTTTCTCCTCAGCTACTCGTATCTCTACTACTATATCTTTATCATTTCTATATCTCTCACTAATTTCCGCTAAAACTTCTAGAGGATCACCGACTACTTCATCTTCTCTATCTATTTTTAAGAGCCCTATCCTCACTGGCCCATAGTCTTTCTCAAAATACTTATAGTATCTCACTTGGAGTAGCTGTTTATCTTTCCTCGACATAGAGTACACCATCGAATACTTGATGCCTAGTGTTATCCTAGTATAAAGATCTAAGATGAAGCTACTAAGAAAAACTATTACCCACCTACATACCAAACAGTACCGGGAGCCAGTGAAGCTACTAGGATATACTAGCTTAGAGATTATAGACTACTACTATGCTGTATCAGCCGGGCACTGAGGCTCCCTATCTTTTGTACCCTATTTTTCTCAGAAACTCTTTCCTCTCTTCTATGTCTTTGCTACTTTCTACTCCTAATGGTGTATAACCATCAACTACTCCTATTACACCTCTACCTTGGTCTGTCTCTGCAACTATCACTTGTAGTGGATTAGCTGTTGCAGCATAGATTGTTACAACTTCTTGTACATTTCTCAGTGTATTTAGTATATTTATAGGCCATGCATTCTTGATATAGATTACAAAGAAATGACCAGCACCTACTTTCTCTGCTACCTCGATAGCTAGTTTCTCCAGCTCTTCGTCATTACCATCATGTCTAATCAATCTCTTCTGACTAGCTTCGCAGAAAGCTATTCCAAACTTAATATCAGGGACGCTTGTCACAAGCGCCTCGTAGAGATCTTCAACTGTTTTTATAAAATGTGAATGTCCAATGATTATATTCGTTCCTTCTGGTACTGGTAGTGAGACTACATGTAAACGTACACTCATCTATACCACCTAGACAACATAGTTACTAAGAAGATGATCATATCCAAGAATAGTCAAAAACTACTCAGTTATAAAAATATACACTCGATGCTACTACGTGAACATTTTAACGAATCAGTAATTAAGGCCCCTCAGTAAAACTATCAAAACGGCTCACACCGGGGGCAAAGAACAGATGTCATCACTAATGTATGAGAAAAAAGTAGACTTCCTTAGACATATTGTAAACAGAGAATTAGCTTCCTCAAACATCCCTCCACAAGTCATCGAAGACATTAAGAGAGTCCTAGGAAGAGCAGAAGATAAGTATAGATTCGATGCCTACGGAGGAGATATAAGAAATCTATCAAAATTCCTAGAAAGCAGAGATTTCAACGATCTACTAGCAGTAATAAAAAGTAGCCAGACTCCTGCTGCAGTTGATGTAATGATAAAGATATTAGAGGGAGCAATACAAGCATACAGAGACTATGAAGACCTAGTAGCTATACTATCTAAGAAAATAAACGAACTCAGAGAATTAAAACACAAAATGCTAGAAGAATTTAGTAAAGAAGAACAGAAAAACCCGCCCCTAACAAGTACTTGAAACTCTACTTAAAAAACAGTTTTAGACTCTTTACTACACTGCTTAAATTACCCTCTAGCCATTCTTCAATAAAACTACTACTCATTCTCCTGAGAAGTTTTTCTATAAACTTTCCACCCCAAAGACTAGCTAAACGATACAAAGTATTATGTGTCTTAACTTCTCTTATGAGACTTCCTAGACTTCGAGCATAACTCCAAAAAGCTTCTTCAAAACTACCTCCACGATCCACTACTGGTAGTGCTTCTTCGAGACTATCATATAGACTAATAGCAGATAGTACTGCAGGTCTAATACCTTCACCTCCTAGAGACATAATAAGCCCTGCAGCTTCACCTACATTTACAACTCTATTTCTCAACAACTCTATCTTTGGGGAGACAGTTATTATTGAGTATTTTTCATCTCTAATACTCATATTCAGTTCTCCTAGAATTTTCTCTAAGACACTGACTGTGTACTTCTTGGGATCATTAATCCCTACAAAACCACCTCCTATATTCATTACATCACCATGGGGAAAAGCCCAAATAAAACCCAGCATCTTATTTTTGAAGACAAAAATAGCACTATCTATGAAAGGTTTTACATATGCTCTCCAAACAACAATCTTAGTACCTATTGAGGAAAAAGGACCTCTTGCATCTATAACCAAGCTATAACCGTTGTTGTATAGCTTACTAGGATTACCTATTGGCTTAGTCTGTAACATATAACACTCTTCTCTGAGACTATCTATCCACGCTGATTTATTTATAGAATACCATACTGTTTTCTTACTGTAGAAGCTCTTGACTAATTCTATTCTACTTCCTCTATCTATATAGAATTGGAAGGAATTAATCCTACCAACTAATTCTGGCCTAGGTAGTTTACTCTTCGAAATAATATCCATTGTTTTAGTAGGGAAAACTTCCCCACATGGTTTAGTATATCTATCTGTTATATCATAGATATCTACTCTATAACCATATCTACCTAATAGAAAACAAAGTGTACTGCCTGCAACACCAGCTCCTACAACAGCTATTTTCACTCGAAGCACCATCCCTATATGTAGTCTTCTTTTTAGATACTATTAAGGAGGTAAGGAATAATATATTTAGGTTAGACTAGCTAAAAATACATCAAGGAATACTGTATTCAAACAAAACAAATTTCTAAGAGGTGAAGAATAATGTCAGGTTCTTCAAAACTATCCAACGAAGAGCTCGAGAAAATACTCAAACAAACAGAAGAAAAAGAGAGAAAAGATCCGAAGAATAGATGGATAAACAGAATGATGCGTAGCGCAAAACAATACCATAAAATGTGTCCCTACTATGACAAGAGGACGACAAAGTGCTTCATACTACTAGGCGGTAAGTGTGAACGAGATGGCCGGTTCGATGGATGCCCTGTATTCGTAGACTGGCTTTCTAGAAAATACGATGAACTAAAGAGTAGAGGAGGACCATTACCAATGGACTTCCTAGATCTAACACTTGCAGTATAAACTCTCTACACTTATACTCTATATAGATCTATAGAGCACTTAGACACAGTTTTTAAAGAATCTACTCCACCTATTCTTGTTTATGGGGATGATATAGTAAAGGCCTCTACTGAGTAGTGACGAAGCTTTAGGCCGATGACTCTACAATACTACGCAGTCCAGAATAAACCTCATACAGTCCTTCTCTAATCTTTGCTGGAAGAGGCTTATTGGGATCTACACCCACGATCATATTGTACTCTTTGTCAAGTATATGATAAGCTCTAATAACTTCGGCCCACAAAGGCTCATCTCTGCATAGATTTGTACTAAGAATACTAATAATCCTATATGCGTACTCTAGAGAGTCAATCAATAGCTTGAGTCTATGTATTAGATTTTCATCGTATACACTACTACTATCCCTAAGAGAGACATAAGTTCTATTATACTGGCTACTATATGCTGTTATTTTTTCTCTAACATTATCGACTATCCCACAGAGAGCTAGAATTCTCAGCTTCTCTTCAGCACTACTATATCTCAAAACTAGAACCCCTACTGTTCCTATATACTAGGAGTAAAACCTGTTATCACTATTTGGCTAAGTAATACGTCCTCCTAATAGTAATGCACTTCTATTTATAGATTATTAAACATTTTATATAAGAGTGTTTAGTGATTTTCTAAAAGTGGTAGAAAAAGTTGAAGAACGCCAACAATAGAGAGATAGGTTCAAATCCTGAGAGTAGCGTATATGTTTTTGATGAAAAAATAACTCTGAGTAAAATATACGAAGATGAGGAAGTAGTAGTCGTAGTAGCACCAAATGAAGACCAGCTCAAGAGCATCATTCTGAATCTAATTAGTGAAAAACCAATGACAGTACGCGAGATACACTCTATACTATCCGGGCTAGCAAGCGAAGATAAAATTAGATATGCTCTAAATAAACTAGCAGAAGAAGGAAAAGTTAGTAGTGACGAAGAAGGACGGTATAGAGCATACCAATCGTATTTTTAGTACAGAATCAATACAGAACTCTTCTTAACCAGATGCTTCCTCTCTTCTCTTATTCTCTCCTCAGCCATAAGATCTAAGTGATACTATGAGTAGACCTAGAATAGAGTTTATGGAACTCATTAGACTAGTGCTGAAAATACTACTACTATATCTAACTAGAGACGATATACGTAGACAAATAGACCGATACCTAGTAGATAGTAAAACACTCGTCGAAGACCTGGTAGGAGCCACACTAGTATCTATACTCTGGAAACAGAATAGAACAGCTCGAGAAATCTTAGATATACTTCAGATACCCGAAGAAGCCTCAGAGAACTATCTAGAAAGATACAGATTACTAGCAACAGCTATAGAAGAGATACTAGCAAACATAAATATCGAAATAGACAGAATCCTAGATGAAGCAATATCACTTAGTGATAAAGTTAGAATACTTGAATACGAAGTATCGAAACTAAGAACTGAGCTAGATAGATGCATCAATGAGAAAAAACTACGAGAGAAACTTAGCGAATTAGAGAAGATAATACTACAGCTAGAGAGTAAAACCTAAGATACTTCTAAGGCGGGCCCAACTCCTAATTACCTAGTATACTGGATATACTAAGTAGTAGGTTAAGGTGATACTCAATGCCATGTCCACTCTATAGAAATGGACTTTGTACATCACCTAAGTTATCATCACCATCATCATCAGTTACTAGTCGCCAGAGATGTCTAGGCGAAGAACCAGACTATATGTCTTGTAGCTACTACGTAGAGACACAGAGTACATCTACAGGGAGTTTAACAGGATATACTCTCGAGACAGCTCTCGGTAGACAATTTAAGCCATATGTACCAATACACGTTATAGCTTCAAGACCTAAGTCAGAATGTCCATACTTCAAAATACACGACTATGGTGGAGGCTACTTAGCACAGTGTCGTGTCGTAGAGAGACTACTCACTCGTAGCGAGATAAAACTATGCGAGAACTACTGGAAGACATGTCCTTTCTACAGACAAGCTAACAAATACACATAGATTCTCTAGAGCTAGAAGATCTTGTACCTAAGAACTCCTACTAGTCCTTTAAAGGTTTTCTTAATCCATTCAGCTTCAGGTATATCTCCATGTAGTAGATGTACACTTGTACCATATTTCTTAGCTTCTTCTATGAGTTCTTCTACATCATTTCTCTCTTCGTCGACGATTAAGATCTTGAGAGCACCCATCGACAGTGCTTCTTTAACCATTTTATCGCCGTAGACTACTAGTCCATCATCTTTAGCTAGATGTAGTTTGAATTCTTCTATTGCTTTTATAAGTTCAGCGTATCTATTCTTCTCTATAATCTCAGAAGCTTTCACAGCAAGTTCTCTAAGACCATTCTCACCCTGATATGCTACATCTATCAGATCTCTGTTGATCTTCTGATAGACACGGTAATCTAGGAAGGCTCTACCTTCTTCTAGAAAATCTTGTTTTGCATATCCAGGACCACCAAGTATAATTGCCTTTAGAACTTTCTTCTCTATCAGAGGTAGAAAGTGTTTATTCATAGCATCAGCTACTTCTTTGTAAAATCCTCTCACAAACTGCTCAATCTGTCTATCGAATCTCCTCTGGCTCTGACCTCCTCTGTGGTGTTTTCCAGGTACATATCCTTCTAGTTCTTCTAGTATCTGTATCCTATTGCCTTTCAGAACACCTATAGTTGCTTGATCTCTCTCGACAATAACGAGTCCATATGTTTCTTCACTCTCTAGCATATCCTCTAGAAACTCTGTATGAAACCACTTATCTGTCCTATAGAAGAATACTGGGACAGGTTCTGGGGGAGAAAACATTAAGCATATAAAATCTTTAGTACTAGGGTTTTCTCCACAGAATATAACGAGTCCATTTGGTGGAACTTTCTGGATCATCGATAATCTCTCCATTGCTGATGATAATGCTCTCTGTACAGCATCTCTAGTCCTCTTGAGTTTAATATTATCAGTGATAGAATATTCTGTCCGTAAGAGAGAAGCAACATCACTAATAGGCCTACCAGGCGGTATATATAAGCTTAGAAGTATAGTAGCTGGTGCTTTCCACTTCTTTAACTCTCTTATTATCTTCCTCAGAGTATGCTTATCTACCTGTAGCTTCTCCTCGATACTACTTGGCACAGTATTCTACCCAGCTCATCACTATCTAGTAGTAGATACCATATATAGCTTTGCTAGTATAGCTCTCATAAGACTGTATTACCACCTCCTATTATCTATCACTTCTCTTCTATAGAAAAGAACAGTTAGGGTTACAGAACTATGGAGATAGTTGTTTTCGCAGGGTTCGGCTCACTGAGCTACAGAATTATAACCAACTCGAAACACATAGTCGAGAAAGTGAGATCGAAAGGTATCCCAGTTACACTAGCTGTGGTAAGAATACCAGCACTAGATGAAGATTTCGAGCCATTCGTAAAACTCGGCGACGAAGAAATATACATACCAGCTCTCGAGACAAATCTAGACCAAATAGCAGAAGAAATAGCTACTAAAATTGCAGAAAAACTAGGATTTACACTAGTCAGTGGATTCCCAGTATATAGTGCAACAGCAATATCACCATAGAATCGCATAGCTAAGCAAACAATTTACATGGTCATACTACAAAGACTATACTGGGAATGCCTAGAGTATGGGTAGGAGAATACCAGCACAACTCTGTACACAGTGTAAAGGATACAAAAAGCTATGCGGTCTCTCCTCCTGCCCTATTCTAGCTAAGTTTAGAGCACAAATAGTAGCTCTATCAACTATACCTAGTACACTTAATGTACAGGGCTCTACTCCCCCCAGTATAATCATCGGAGAAAAACACTATCCTAGAATCCCTGTCCTCTATATTGTACCACCAGGTGTAATGGGTGGAGAAGCAACAATCTACGACCACCCACTTAGATGGAGCAGAGATAAGCTACCACTACGGAGGATCTTAGAGCTACGAGCAGGAACACTATCTTCTATCCTAAGAGCAAGAGTAGATAATCCATGGAAGTTATATGAGTCTGAGATATCTCTGGCAGCAGTATCTACAACCCCTGTAGATAGCGAGGCTCTTCTCGAGAGAAAACCAACACCTACTCTAAGATTCGATGGAACATTAACACCATACGGGCCAACAGCACCTGCACGTAGAGTAAAGATAACTAATAATCCTTCGATAAACTCTAGGCTTGAAAAACTAATACATGATGATGTATCTAGCCAGAGAGCAATAATAGAGCTATATAGTGCAAAACTAGACGTGTACACGATAATAAGAGCACTATCTCTAGGTCTACTAGGTAGGCTGAAAAGTAGAAGACTAGTACCAACAAGATGGGCAATTACTGCTACAGATCAGACAATTGCAACACACCTACTACATAGAGTAAAAACATTCAAACCAGTAAACAAGATCGAGATATACTATGGTGGATACATAGGTAACTATTTCACAATAATATTTCTACCAGGCTCTTATGAAGCAGAAATGATAGAAATATGGCATCCTCTCACACCATGGACTCAGAATAGCTCAGAACCAGTAGCTTCTTTCATAAGAGAGTACAGTAGCCTCAGAATAGAACCACTAGATGGAGGCTATATGGCTTCAAGACTCTCTATCGC
>JALTYD010000113.1 GCA_027046525.1 Pyrodictiaceae archaeon | reverse complement strand
CTGCTGATGTAGGAGGTAGAGTATTAGCACTAGGTGTAGGACTAGGCGAGATTCCTGCTGGTGCACTAACTAGTATTGCTGGTGGTGTATTCTTAGCCTATATGATTATATATGGCGGTGGTAGTAGTGGAGAGTAGATATAGACTAGTCGTAGATAGTGTATCTGTAGAGTTTAACGGTTTAAGAGTACTAGATAGTGTTTCTCTTAGTGTAGAAGCAGGAGAACTTATTGCTGTTGTAGGCCCTAATGGAGCAGGTAAATCTACTCTTCTCCGAGTTATCAGCGGCATAATAGCTCCTAGTAGTGGTTCTATAGTAGTAGGTAGCTACGACATACATAGAATCAATAGGAGAGCTAGAGCACGACTAGTCTCATATGTACCTGCTGAGCTAGAAGCACCTGGGCTAGGCCAGTCTGTAGTAGAGTTCGTAGCATCTAGTCTCTACCCCTACAAGAAGAATATAGAACTAGGGATAAGCGAGAGTGACCTAGAAGAAGCTCTACAAGTACTAGCTAAGCTCGAAGTAGATAGTATAGCGTACAAGAGGCTAGATAGGATTAGTAGTGGTGAGAAACAAAGAGCACTAATAGCACATGGTCTACTCCGCCGCGCTCCAGTACTAGTAGTTGATGAACCTACTAGTTTCCAAGATCTTAGAGGTAAACTACTAGTCTATAGAGTACTATCTGAGTACTCAAAATCTGGAAGGATAGTTGTTGTAGCAACACACGACTTCCTACTAGCTGATAGATATGCCGATAAAGTACTCCTACTAGATAGAGGTAGAGTTGTAGGCTATGGAGCACCCCAAGAGACTCTCTCTAGAGAGAATATTGCTAGAGTATTTAGAGTAGGTATTGAGAGTATAGAGGCAAGAAGAGCTAGAGTACTAGTACCAGTCGAGCCTCTCTAGATCCTAGTAGCTCTCTATGTACTCTCGAGTATCTCGATAAACTTCTTCATCCATGGGGGCATATCATCTGGTACTCTAGCAGTTACAAGATTATTATCAACAACTACTGGTTCATCTACCCATTCTGCTCCTGCATTAACTACATCGTCTTTTATCCCCCAATAGCTAGTTACTCTCCTCCCTCTCAGTACACCAGCACTAATAAGTATCTGAGGCCCATGACATATAGCAGCTACTGGTTTATTCTCCTCTATGAAGCTCTTAGCTATATTCCTGACATAATCATTATTTCTTATCCTCTCTGGGCCTCTCCCACCAGGTATGACTAAGCCATCGTATTCTCTCGGATTAACTCTACTAAACTCATAGTCTGGCTTAACTCTATAGCCACGTTTACCTTGTACTGGTTCATTTGATGGCCCTGCTACTTCCACCTGGTATCCTTCTTCGACTAGTCTATAGTAGGGGTAGAAAAACTCGAGATCTTCGAACTCCGGGCCTATTATTATGAGGATCTTTCTAGGTAATCTAGACACCTCCGTACATCTTAGAGTATAGCATAGTATATCTGGATTACCTCACAGACTACTATATTCTTCCTAGTAGTTTTAGGATTAAGAGAGTAGTTGTAGCAATTAGTGCTAATGCAATACCTACTACTAGATATTTCTTCTCTAGGTTGTACTGGCTATAGCTGGTACTAGTAGTAGGTGTTCTTAGTGTGTCTTGTTCTACTGTTGTTGTATTAGTATTATCTGTGATAGGTATCTCTGCCTCAGTAGTCTCTCTAGGTTTTGTTTCACTTAATGTCTCTACTCCCTCTGGCTCATTGCTCCCTATTACTTCGTAATCGTCTAGTACTAGTAGTTTAGCTGGTGCTCCTGGAGCATCACCATCATTTACTTGGATGAGGAGGTAGTAGCTCCAGTTAAAAGGTTTTGATATATCTGGTAGTAGTTCTCGTGGTATCTCTATACTAGTCTTGATTATACTATCTTCGAGAGTAACACTATCAACTTTATAGTGTAGTGATCCTCTAGGTGGTATTCTTACTACTAGACCTCCTTCTACTAGAGATGCTCCTGTCTCCTCGCTATAGTAGAAGACTAGTGCTAGTGTATATCTTGTAGCACTACTAGAGCCTGTAGAGTACTGGATTATGAGATCCCATTCTACTACATACCATAGAGCTATACCACTCGGTGGTGGAGATGCTGTCTTCATCTCAGCTCTAATAATACTCTCTTCTAGATCGAATACCATCTCGCCCCATACTATATCGAAGGATTCTCCACTACCTATAGTCGTAGGTAGTTTTACATCTGTAGTATCGCCTACTAGGTCTTCTCCTTCTACACTCCACGTAGTACTAGAAGTAGCTACTAGTATAGAAGATAATACTACTAGTATAGAGACTACTATTATAGACTTCTTGTATATTATAGTCAGTTCAACCACCTATACACAGGAGGCTATGTTATCTAGGAGCTAGGCGAGGTAAAATAGCTATAGCTTCTACTAAATACAATTGTATTGTCCCAAGGAGTAAAGCCACGAATATAACTATAAGTTGTCTGTAGCTTCTTCTCTATCCTTTTTACTACACTTCTCGGTAGGAAGTTCTCGTCTATGTGGTATTGACTGGATAGCTATAGTTGCTATAATTGCTAGATAGAATACTGCTCTATCTGCTTGGTAGAGTTTATCTAGGAAGAATAAGAATAGTAGAATTGAAGCTAGTAGGTAAGCATCACGTATTGTTTTGTATTTATGGATACATACTAGTCGGTCTAGGTTGTAGGAGGTGGTGCAGAATTCTTCTTCGCTTACTCTGAGTAGACTAAGTATCCAGATTTTTGGTCTTCCAAGCAGCTTTATCCAGTCTCTTTTTTCTCTACATGCTTCTCTATATAGTTGTATAAGTTCGTTTTTTAGGAATACTGTATAGATATTTGTTATTGTTGAGATTGTATGAAATGGTATAACTATATAACTCAGTGGGACTAAGTATGTGAGTACTAGTCTATCTATTGTGTCTATTTCTGTACTAAGTAGTTTGTTTAGATTAAATAGTCCCTTGATAGATAGTGCTAGTATTGCTGCTAGTATCCACCAAGATGCTATATATGTTGTCCTCGCTCTACCCCTAGTAGATATAGTTCTCCTCATAAAGAATGGATAGTTAAAAGATATATAGGCAATGATATTAGAGAAGCCTATAGACATTAGTACTGTCGAGTAGGTTAAGACTATATCGCTTCTCTCCATGATATATACACCCGTAGAGTAACTATTTTGATCTGTTATGGTTTTTGTTCTCTGTGCTGGATTTCTACGTAGGCTCTACATTCCTACTCTCATAGGAG
>JALTYD010000112.1:1400-3355 GCA_027046525.1 Pyrodictiaceae archaeon | reverse complement strand
CTATAAACCTAGGATTTAGTACTAGTGCTTTTGCTATAGCTACTCTTTGTCTCTGGCCGCCACTAAGCTGGTGGGGGTATCTGTCTAGGAACTCCTCTGGCGGGATCATCTTGACTGCCTCGAGAGCTTTAATTACTATCTCTAGTCTATCCTCTGCTGTTGCACCTATTTTGTGTACTACTAGTGGTTCTTCGAGTATACTTCTAACTTTCATCCTAGGATTTAGGCTACCAAAAGGATCTTGGAAGACGATCTGTGCTTCTCTCCTCAGTGGTTTAAATGCTTTTGCCGATAATGAGTATACATCTACTTTATCCTCTGAGACTTTATCGGGAGCAAGCTGAGATATTTCGTCTAGTACTTCTTTGCTCGGATAGAAGTATATGTGTCCTCCCATGATGTTTTCTTCTGGTACAAGTCTTAGAAGTGCTCTACCAGTAGTAGTTTTGCCGCAGCCACTTTCACCTACTAAGCAGAAGGTTTCACCGCCATGTATAGTAAATGATATTCCATCTACAGCATGTACGTATTCTGGTCTTCTACGGAATAGTAGATCTACTATTCCTCGTGTTACTGGGAACCATACTTTTAGGTTATCTACTTCGACTATTTTTTCTGCCATTTTATTCACCTCCTACGTAGTCTGGGTTCAACTATAGTTTCCATTGCAAGACCTAGGAAGACGAATGCTACCGAGGTTATACCTATGAGTATCCCCGGTGGTAAGATCCACCACCAAATATCATATCTACCCCCTGATCCTATATAGCCTCTTGCATCTGCTAGCATTGCACCCCATGTTGGTAGACCATGCCTTATACCTAGAATGCTGAGGCCTGCTTCTGTTAGGATAGCTGCTGGTACGTTGAAGACAAGGCTAGCCATAGCATATGGTATGATTTGGGGTATAATGTGTCTGAATATTATTCTTGCATTAGATGCTCCTATAGCTTTTGCAGATTCAATGTAGGGTTCTGCTTTGATGCTCAAAGTCATTGATCTCACTATTATTGTTAGGCCTCCCCAGCTGAATGCCACTAGGAAGCCTATAATGATGAATAGCCTCTCCCAAGGCGATATATCCATTTCCTGGACAATTATACCTACAAGTATGAGTAGTGGTAGGAGAGGTATATTGCCAATGACGTCAACTACACGCTGTATTACTTCGTCTACCATGCCTCCATAGTAGCCGCTTACAACACCAACTACGAGACCTATGACGACGAATGCTACTGCAGCAAAGAAGCCTACTAGTAGAGCAACAGGGAATCCATAGAGTAGACCTATATAGAGGTCTCTGCCCCAGTGATCTGTACCAACAAGACCGTAGGCTGATCCCTCGACAACTATCTGTAATTCATTTACACCAAACTTACCATCAGATACTGCTCTCTCAATAAGTCTAGGATCTACTCCTGGTGCTAGGTATTGGACTATAACTTCTACTTCGTATTCTCCTGTTACTGGTTTTACTTGTTCTCCAGCAAATTCGCCGAAGAGGAGCTCGAAGGCTATGCTCTGTGCTGTTTTAGTATCTATACCGTATTTCTCGGCGAAGTATACTCCTAGCGATACATGGTCTACTCTGACAATATCTACTTCGGCGAGACTTTTAGATTCTGGCTTATTCACTAGTATAGTCTCTCCATTGGGTCTATGTAGTAGGACGTAGACAGTTATATGAGGCTCTATTGTACGTCCTCTTACTGTTAAGTTCCCAGGAGTAGTATTGGCAAATTTTATTAGTAGTGATTTAGGTAGTGCTTCGCTATCGAGAACATATTTAGCACGGTATATCTCTATGTAGCCTAGTAGCTGTTTATTCAATTCTTTGTGGAGCATTGGTCTTCTTAGTGTCCTAGATTCAGTGGGTTCTGTAAACTTATACACCATGTGTGGTGCTACTGGCTGGCCGAAGAGAGAAACCCACGTAGGTGGGACTACATCAGGAT
>JALTYD010000112.1:0-1390 GCA_027046525.1 Pyrodictiaceae archaeon | reverse complement strand
CCATGTATCAACTATACCTGGAGGCATAGTTACTGCTGCATATATTGAGACTACTATTAGAAAAGTTATTAGAATCAGACCAGCTTTACCCATACCATAAGACCAAACTTCTGCAATAAATCCTTGGAGAGCTTTCAGTTTCTCTTTGAGGACTTGTTTTCGAGTCACACGAGCTTCTATTACTAGTGCAACCATCCTCTACACCCCAGGTGGATAACTAATATCTTACTCTTGGATCGAGTATAACATATAGTACTTCGAGTATAAACCTAGCTACAATGTAGACTGCAGTTGTGATATAGATGAGGCCTATGAGAGTATTGCTATCACCAGTTGTTATTGCTGCATAGTATAGTGAGCCCATCCCAGGCCAGTTGAATACAGATTCTGTAATTATGAACCCGCCTATAGAGCCTGCAAGGCTTAGTATGACGATAGTAGCTACTGGTCCAGCAATTACTCTTAGGATGTACTTCTTTACAACAGATTTCTCTGGTACTCCTTTAGCTCTAGCAACCATCACGAAATCTTCGCCAACAACTCTTAGAGCAATAGCTCTTACTCCATAGAGCCAGCCGCCAAGAATACCTATTACAACTACGAGTATTGGCAACCATGAGTAGTATAATATTCCTCTGAGAGACTCTACTGGATTCTCGCCGAACATGTTTATGTATTTTACAACAGCTCTGTAATCCTTAGGTGCTAGCTCGAGATAGAAACCAAGTACGAATATAGCTATGATTGCTAGCCACCATATCGGTAGAGCGTTCATAGCAGCAGCATAAGTTATAACAGCTCTATCTAGTAAACTCCCCCTCCTATAAGCTATTAATGGTGCTAATCTAAGTGCTATTATTGCACATATTATCTGTGCAACTGTGAGCATCACAATTGTCCTTGGTAGCGTTATTAGTATAGCAGCTGATACCTTTAGAGGTAGCTGAGTACCAGCTACATTTGCTACTTCTTCGCTATTTACATAGCCTAGATCTAGTATCAGTGCTCGTAAAGCTAGTGGTAGTGTACGCTGATACCAGGGTTTATCGAGATTATAGATTTCTATCAGTTCTCGTTCTCTCTGTTTTATAAGATTAGCTATCTCCTCGGTTGATATCCCCTCTTGTATTAGTTGTTGTCGGAAAGCTCTTAGTTCACTATGTATTATTGCTTTGATTATCTTTGTATCATAACCAGAAGCTCCCATAATGACAGCTGTTAGAATCATAATAACGACAAGAGCCAGCGTGAGAGTAATAGCTCTCTTTGCGAGAACATTGGCTATCCTCGAAGATGCCATGTTCTCTGCCCCAGAACTAGTTCTTCCCCTAAATACTTATAAATAGTTAATCTATGAGAAGCAGGTTAGAGAAATAAAACAATGATATAT
>JALTYD010000111.1:1726-3376 GCA_027046525.1 Pyrodictiaceae archaeon | reverse complement strand
CCCATAAGCAGTACGGCAGTGAATAGTCAAGAAACAGTCAAATAGATAACTTACTTTTTCTCCTCTTCTTTTATCTTCACCTCAGCTTGAACTAAACCTTCATCTGTAATAACATAGCTAATCCAACCATACTTTATGGGAACTCCTTTAGCTTTTTTAACTAGAATCTGTTTAACAGCATAACCAGCTTCTATAGCTTCTTCATGGTATCTCGTTATTATAAATACATCAGCAGTATGTTCAACCATTGTTGCTACTTGTTCAGCTGCTTCATGTGCAGTATGTATAGTAGCTATTGTTAAAATTCCACGTTTCTTAGAAATGTTTGCCCTAATACTATCAACTAATCTGTAGAAATCATATACTACTGTAGGCTCTAGACTCAAGAAAAATGGATTAAGACTATCAATAACTAACAATCCTCCACCATATTCTACATAGTTATCTATTAGTCTCGTCATAACACTAATTGCATAGTCATATTCTAGCGTAGTTAGAGCTTCTACAGCTCTAGGATCTTTCTCTAGGCCGAGTCGTGGTCCATATCCATCTACAAGCAATAATTTCTTTTCTCTGATAGCTTTGTCCGTATCTATTTTCCATGTATTTTTAAATGCTTCAATTATAGTTGAAAGATCATCATCCATTGCTATGTATACTACTTTTTCACCTCTAGTTAGAAAATTAGTGGCTATTGATTGTACTATATAGCTTTTCCCTGCCCCCCCTTCTCCTGCTATTATAACTAAACTTCTCCGAAGAATCCCCTTGGGTAATAACTCATCTAGCAATGGTATATCCAGCTTAATGTACTGTCTACTCATAGTACTCAATCCAGATTAGACAGGTGGTAAACTTGACTCTTACCTCTCTTCGCTTAATAACCAGCATGCTGCCAGTTGTTTTCCTCTACCTCTAGATGCTAAATATGGTGGCTCCTTTTCCTTGCATATATCCATAGCATAAGGGCATCTTGGGTGGAATCTACAACCTGTTGGAGGTGTTCGGAGATCAGGTGGCTGCCCAGGTATGTATATAAGTTTCTCCTTTGGTCCACGCAGCCTAGGTATTGCTTTTAGTAGAGCCTGTGTATATGGGTGTTGTGGCTCTTTGTATACATCGTCACTTGGACCTATTTCTACTATTTTGCCAGCGTACATTATTGCTATTTTATCAGCTAATTCTGCTATAACACTTAAGTCGTGGCTTATCAAGATAACACTCATACCAAGTTCGTTCTTCAGTTCTTTTATAAGGTTTAGAATTTGAGCTTGTATAATTGTATCGAGCGCCGTTGTAGGCTCATCTGCTATTAGTATAGGCGGGTCTAGTGCTAAGGCCATAGATATAACCACGCGTTGTTTCTGTCCACCACTTAGTTCGTGAGGATATCTATGTGCTATGGACTCATCAAGTCCGACCATTTTAAGAAGTTTAACTACTTTGTTGTAAGCCTGTTTCTTGTCTAACCCCTCATGTATAATCAGAGGCTCAGCTATCTGTTCCCATACTTTGTATACAGGATTTAGTGCATTCATAGCGCCTTGGAATATCATACTAATCTTTCTCCATCTAATTTTACTTCTTATTTCTTCTTCTGTCATATTCAGTACACTTTCTCCATCTATATAGAGTTCTCCTCTAACGATC
>JALTYD010000111.1:0-1716 GCA_027046525.1 Pyrodictiaceae archaeon | reverse complement strand
GTGGTACAAGATTCATAAGTGCCCATGCTAATGTAGACTTACCACAACCACTCTCTCCAGCTAGCCCCATGACTTCGCCTTTGTCGAGAGTGAAACTCACTTGTTCAACAGCTTTTACTATTCCACGTAAAGTAAAGTAATAGACATAGAGATCTTTTACCTCTAATATAGCTGGCATGTTCTTCATCACATCCACAAGTGACTTATAGATTCCAAATACACTTACAGAGCCAAATCATATTAATATATCACGGGTTCATAAATAGATATCAACTCATTACCTAATAGGGGCTATCTATGGGATATAAAAAACTGGCTCCATGGATACCAACACCTCTTCCTCTAGTCTACGAGATCCTGCATCTAGCTGGTGTAACGCCTTGTGATATCTTATATGACCTAGGTTCAGGCGATGGCCGTGTTGTAGTAATAGCAGCTCGTGATTTTTGTCTAGAAAAAGCTATCGGCGTTGAAATAGATCCTGAACTCGTAGAGCTTGCTAGAGCAAAAGCTCGCTTGGAAGGTGTAAGTGATAAAGCAGTATTCATTGAAGGTGATTTCTTCGAGATAAGCATTAGAGACGCTACTGTAGTTTATGTTTATCTATATAGATCTATCATAGAAGTACTAGAGCATAAGTTCGAAAAAGAGTTAAAGCCTGGTACTAGGATAGTTACTCTAGATTTCTCAATACCAGATTGGATCCCTGTATTAGTAAAACGACGTAGAGATCCTTCTGATATACCACGTACTATGTACCTATACATTGTAGGTCTAAGTAACTATAAACGAGCAACAATCCGCGAAACAGTAAATACAGATACACTTATAAACTTGAAGAGATGGCTGAAGTGCTCAATTAAATGTAGTACTCAGTCGAGTAAACTCAATAAACAGAATCGCTATGTGGGTTGAACTGCTATATGTGTCAGCAGCTGAACGAGACACTAGGTCTAAAGAAATGGAGCAAGTATATGGGGAGGCTAGTAGTATTTGTTACTAGACCTTTTCCACTTCTAGGTAATATTGCCTTTGGGTTGATTGATAGAGGTACAAATGTTATTCAAGTGAGACCTACTACTATATGTCCTATTAGTTGTATATTCTGTAGTGTAGATTCCGGCCCTTTATCGAGGAGAAGACAAACAGAGTATATCGTAGATTATAAGTGGCTTGTAGAGCACGTAGAAGAAGTAGCTCGGTTCAAGGGTGGTGATACACAAGTACTAATTGATGGTGTTGGCGATCCCTTTACATATCCATGGCTGCATAAACTAGTAGAGCTGCTGAAGAAGACAGGTGTTATCAAAGTAGTAGTTGCTGAAACACATGGTGCTACTCTTACGAAAGAACAGATAGACAAGTTGGATGAAGCAGGCCTAGATAGAATAAACTTAAGTATCGAGTCTCTTGATGCTGAAAAAGCAAAGAAGCTTACTTCATCTAAATGGTTTGATGTTAAAAGAGTCATTAAGCTAGCAGAATACATAGTGAAGGAAACTAGTATCGATTTACATGTTACACCTGTATGGCTCCCAGGGATCAATGATAAAGATGTCATAGAGGTTATAAAATGGGCTTATAGGATAGGTGCTGGAAAGAAGTGGCCTCCAGCCACCATACAGAAGTATGTTCATCATAAATGGGGAAGAAAACCACCTGGAGTTAAAGAAATAAGTTGGAACAGATACTGGCGATGGATAAGGAATCTGGAAG
>JALTYD010000110.1 GCA_027046525.1 Pyrodictiaceae archaeon | reverse complement strand
TAGTATAGTAGATATAGATATCTCTACTATTTCTAAGAGATTTAGAGAAATAGTCTCAGAGATTGATAGTATACTAGGAGAGAGGGAGAAACTTAGAGATAAGCTCATAAAAATGGGTAGAGATATCGTTAGACTATCTGGCTGGGCTATAAATGCTCTCCATAGAGGAGAGGTAAGAGAAGCAGAAAAATACCTCAATGAGATAGAAGAGTATGCTAGAGAGTTTATCGAGCTTGCTAGTAGAGATCCAAGTCTACTACTAAGTGGATATTCTTCGAACATACTATCTGAGTATGTAGAAGCAAAACTATTCTACGAGCTGATAGTGAGAGGTAGGATACTCTCCTATAGAGATCTAAGAGTCCCAGAGATTCCATATCTACAAGGAGTAGGTGATACACTTGGAGAAATTAGGAGACTAGTCCTCGATCTACTCAGAGGAGGAGATTTAGAAAAAGCTGAGAAACTACTAGAAGTAATGGAGGCTCTATACTACGAGCTTAGAGCACTAGAGTATCCAGAAGCTCTACTACCAGGTGTAAAACATAAAGTAGATGTTGCTAGAAGACTTATAGATGATACAAAAAGCTTACTCCTTACAATAAAAGCTAGGAAGAGCTAGCCTCTACACATAATTTTTAAGTCATAGTACTAGTTTAAACAAATACTGAGTGGAGATACTCTCGTAGAACTAGTAGCTAGGTGTTATAAATGTCTGCATAGGATAGTCTATACTTTGTTCTTGTTTGTACTAGCTAGGTGGCTTATATGGATTCTCTTAGTAGTTCAGCTATAGCTGCTAATAAACTAGTAAAATACTACTGGGAGAAGAAGGGTTTTCTTAAACCTACTATAAAGAAGGTTGAAGCTCTCAGAGGAGTATCTTTTAGAGTAGAGTGGGGTATAATCTATGGCCTACTTGGTCCTAATGGTGCAGGTAAAACAACTACTGTCAAGATACTAGCAACACTCCTAGAGCCAGACTCGGGGGAAGCTTTTGTAGCAGGCTATAGTACTACTAGAGAACCACTAGAAGTTAGGAAGAGGATAGGTGTAATGCTTTCTGTCGAGAGAGGCTTCTTCTGGAGACTTACAGGTAGAGAGAATCTAAAGTATTTCGGTATGCTCTACGGCCTTTCTAGCAGAGTTCTAGAAGAACGTGTAGAAGAACTCATAGAACTACTAGGTCTAAGAGAACTAGGAGCTGATAAGAAGAAATTCGAAGATATGAGTCTTGGTATGAAAGCTAGATTAGGACTTGCACGTGCACTACTCAAAGACCCGCCTGTATTACTACTAGATGAGCCTACACTGGGTCTTGATCCACCTAGTGCTAGGTATATCCGTAGGCTACTTAGAGAACTAGTTTCCCAGGGTAAAACTATCCTCGTTACTACACATAATATGTTCGAAGCAGAGACACTATGCGATAGAGTAGGAATAATACATCGTGGAGAGATTATAGCAGAAGGTTCTCCGAGAGAGTTGAAGAAGAGAGTTGCTAAGAAACTATCTATTCTACTGAGACTAGTAGGTTCTTATCGAGTAACAGAAGAATTATCTAGATGGGTGTCTTCGAGGAATAGTGTATCTAGTAGAGTAGTTGAGAGAGATAGAGCTATTGAACTTAGAGTTGTAGCAGATAGAGCTGAGAGTGAACAACTACTAGCAGTACTAGTTAAAGCTGCTGTAGATAGAGGGTTGAAAGTTATTGAGTCTAGAGTAGAAGAGCCTACACTAGAAGATGTATTCATAGAGCTTACTGGTGGTGGAAGTGTCTCTAAAGAGTATAGCGAAAGCTGAACTACTTATACATCTCTGGTGGCTAAAGAATAATAGACCACTACTAGTACTCTGGTTTCTATGGCCTTATCTTACAGCTCTCTTTATACTAGCACTAGGTACTGCTTATGGTAGGATAGAAGAGTTTAGAGAAACGATGGGTATTGCGAGTCCTATACTATACATCTTCGTAGGTAGTGCTGTTGTATTTGCATCAGCTTCTATCGTAGATATTGCTACTGGTATAGCATTATGGCATAGATGGATTGGAACACTAACATACATATACCTAGTACCTGTACGTTTCAATACATACTTAGTACTATCTGGTGTTGTCGGCGGATTATTTATGATTGTACAGAATTTCGCAGCTATAGTACCAGCTATTATAATCCTCGAAGGATTATCAGGCGGGCTTAGGCTACTAGCAGTACTAGGTGTTATGATCCTAGGCATGGTGCCACTGATAGGTGTAGCTGTTGTAGCTGCTATACTAACAATAGCTGCTAGAGTAGAAACAAATGTTGTTTCTTTCATAAACCCACTACTACTCCTCGTGAGTGGGATATTCTATCCAGTGGAGATACTTCCACGTATACTAAGAGTGTTATCAGATATAGTACCAGTTACATATATTGTAGAGTCTGCTAAGCTGATTGCTACATATGCCTATCCTCCAGGTAGTACTATAGTCTACATAGCTGCTATCCTAGCTACTATGGCTCTTGTCTACAATAGCTGGTCAGCACTCATAGTATCTAGATCTGAGAGGTACATAAGGAGGAGAGGGACGATATAGTTGGCAGAGGTAGAGTATAAGCTAGAGAAGCTTACTAGGATAAAAGCAGTAGTATGGCTACACCTAGTACGTAGTAGGCGCTACTTCCTCGATATGGTCAACTGGGGTATAGTAGATTTTATGTGGATATCAATATATATACTAGCTGCTCTCTCTTTTACACCGAGAGAGAACTATCCAGAAGTTGTACCAATAGTATTCTGGGCTATGTTTGCATGGTCTCTCATGAGTATGCCTGTCTGGACTATAGGTAACTGGGTTAGATTCTATGTATCAATGGGAGTATACGAGGAAAATGAACTAGCTAGTATCAACCACTCAATATTTCTATTTCTGAGAATACTACCAGCACTACTAGTATCACTAGTAGCTACAGCATCGATAGCACTACTACTAAGATACGTAACAGGTATTAATCCACTAGTAGCTAGAGAACCAGTACTTCTAGTAGCTTCTCTCCTAGGTATACTATCGGTAGCAACTATATACTCACTTATACTAGCATATCTAGGCCTGATACTCTCTGTACCAGCACCACTACTCGATTTTGCATCATTCTTATTCTTCATATTAGGAGGAGTAGGTATCCCTGTAGAGAAACTCCCTAGCCAAGCTAGGCCTATAGCACTAGCTACGCCCTATAGCCACTTCGCCGAGGTAATGAGATATTCTATTACTAGCGTAGAACCATACCTAGGTCTAGAAGTAGAAGGAGTAGTAGCTCTAGTCTACCTCCTAGTACTAGTATTGTTGCTGAAAATAGTATCTAGTTATGCTACTAGGAAAACTAGGAGAGAAGGAGTAAAAGGTATTGGGAGAACGTAGTGTTTTTGATCCTACTATATTAGAATGCCAGATAGGGGGCCTCACTATGG
>JALTYD010000109.1 GCA_027046525.1 Pyrodictiaceae archaeon | reverse complement strand
TACAACGTAGGCCGTTGATTAGTAACGAATGAGAGATGCAAACTCATAGGTATGGTAACAAAAACTGATATTCTAAGATTCATATTTGGTATTAAGCGTAAATAAATAGATAGATCTAAGTATTAACTAATACTTGTATTCTTCTAAAATAATTATATTAACTAGATATTACTACAATGTTAACTGACGAAGGCATAAAGGTGTATCTATTTGTTTAGCATGAGTGCATCTGCTGAAATCAATAGTAGGCTACATAGGCTAGTTGAGGAGCTAAGGAAAAGAGGGTATAGGGTAACTGCTCAGAGGCTAACTATTGCTCGTATAGTGCTTGAAAATGCTAAGAGACATCCAAGTTTTATGCAACTACTAGGAGAGATTAGAAAACAAGTACCTTCTATTAGTCCAAGTACTGTTTACAATAATTTACAGCTACTTGAACAACTTGGATTTATAAAAAGCTTTGATGTAGCTGGTGAAACACATTACGATGAAGCAGAACCCCACGTCAATATTGTCTGTATAGATACAAACGAGATAATAGATATTAAGCCGGGCAACACAATGGCTAAGTTCATTGCAGATTTACAGAGTGTGAAGCAAGGAATATCTGTATACGAGATAATTGTTCATGCGTTTTGTAGAAAGGAGAGTGCCTAGCCTCTAAACTATTGAGAAGTAGTGCGATCCATAATAGCTCTTAGTCTAACTGGTGCCGAGTATTAATCCTCAATAAATCTTTAAGTAAGCTAGATACTGTTTACTGTATCTAAGAGTTCTATGATTTTGCTTGCTACCTTCCTTCCCTTTTCTGTCAGTTTTGCGCACTTAGTGGTACTACATGGATACAAGTTAACAAATCCTAATATAGCTGCTTCGTGAGCACTTCTGTATGTTGTCCCGACACCGATTCCATATCTTGGTATATGGTGGAGAGGCATTGCACCATTCTCATAGAGTATAGCTAGTAGTCTAAGTATTCCTGGTCTCGTTAACAACCAATATTTAGTAGCGTATCTGTTTTCGTTCTCCAATGTTATCACCAGAACTATGTTTATTATCCATAATAATAGAAAATAAGGATGAGGTCCTTACGTATCCAGTAATGCTTTCAGTAATCCCTTAAATAGTGGTGCTGGTTTCATAGGCCTACTCTTAAATTCTGGATGTGGTTGACTTCCTATAAAATACTTATAATCCTTGAGTTCGATAAACTCCACTCTCTCTCCTTCGAGACTTACACCTGAAATAACCATTCCTGCAGCTTCAAGTTTATCTATATACTTTGGATTAACTTCATATCTATGTCTATGTCTCTCATATACTATTTCTCTCTCTCCGTACATTTTGTAGGTAATAGTGCCTTTCCTTAACCTAATAGCGTAACTGCCTAGACGCATAGTACCTCCTAGTTTATCTATCTTCTTCTGTTCTTCTAGCAGATCTATGACTGGAAAAGGTGTATATGGATCAATCTCTGTGCTGTTTGCTCTTTCTAGCCCAGCGAGGAATCTTGCTATAGCTACGACTGCTAGCTGTAAACCAAAGCATATACCTAGGAAAGGTTTGCCCTGATTAATAACGTGCTTTATAACTTCGATTTTTCCTTCAGCACCACGTCGTCCAAATCCCGGGAGCACTATTATTGCATCATTTTCTTCAACTACACTAAGTGGGTTCAGTTTGTTTTTCTCGATAAGTGTTGACTCGTACCAGCTAAGTATTGGTTTTAGACGATATTCTGCAGTTGCATGTTTTATAGCCTCAATTATACTAATGTAGCTATCTTTAAGTTTAGTGTATTTGCCTACCATTGCTATTCTTACTTCTTTTTGTGGGTTTTTTAGCCTCTCTACGAAATTAATCCATTGATCTAGGTTGCATATACGTTCTTGTAGTTCTAATCTTTTTACCAAATAACGGCCTAGTCCCGACTTTTCGAGAATTAGTGGGATCTCGTAGATAATATCTACATCATAACTGCTAAATACAGCCTCTGGCGGTAGATTTGCATACAAAGCTATTTTTCTCCTTGCTTCCTCTTCGAGAGGTCTTATGCTCCTAGCAACTATGATATCAGGCTGGATTCCAATACGTCTCAGCTCTTGAACGCTATGTTGAACTGGCTTTGTTTTTTGCTCACCCGTTGTGGAGAGTATAGGTACTAGAGCTACATGTATAAATGCTGTATTTCTATAACCTTCTTCCATTCTTAGTTGTCTGGTAGCTTCTAGAAATGGTAATCCTTCAATATCTCCTACTGTTCCTCCAATTTCTACAAGTACTATATCAGCAGATGTTATTTTAGCTACTTCTCTTATCCTCTCTTTTATCTCATTAGTAATATGGGGTATAACTTGAACTGTCTGTCCTAGATATTCACCTTTTCTCTCTTTCTCTATAACTGATAGATAGATCTGTCCAGTTGTAATATTATTACGTTTTGATAAATTTATATCAAGAAATCTCTCATAGTGGCCTAGATCTAGATCTGTTTCTCCACCATCTTCTGTGACAAAAACTTCTCCATGCATAAATGGATTCATTGTACCTGCATCTACATTCAAGTAAGGATCTATTTTAATAGCTGTAACACTGTATCCTCTGGCTTTCAACAATAAACCTATTGAGGCAGTTGTTATTCCCTTACCTACACCGCTGAGTACTCCTCCTGTAATGAAAATGTATTTTGTTGACATTACACGCCCAAACTTTTCACAAGTAGTTATCACGTTATTAAGTAAACGGGGTGGTCTTCATTTACACTAACACATATATACTGGTTCAGTTATCCTCCGCTCTATGGGTGCTGTGTGGGAGTAATAGTAGCTCTTGACTCAGATATTAAAATAGCAAAAGCCAAACAGATAGTCAATTCTCTCTGTGGTGAATCTTTTGGTTTCAAGATAGGATTACCTTTCATCATACAGCATGGCCTCCGAGAAACCTCTATGTTAGCAAGACTCTGTACTGATAGTGTATGGATAGCTGACCTTAAATTAGCTGATATCGGCACGATAATGACTTCGACCGTTAGTATATTATTAGAGATATTTGATGCATATATAGCGCATTCATTTATAGGTTATAGGCAAGCACTAGATGAGCTAAATAGCTACTTAAAATTACACAATAAAAAGTTAATACTTGTAGCTTCTATGAGTCACCATGGATCACTCGAGGTCTATGATAGAAACCTCTTACCTATAATCGATATAATACAACGTACTTCTCCATGGGCAGTAGTAGCTCCTGCTACAAGGCCAAAAACCCTACGCCTACTACGCGAAAAATTACCCTACTTAATTCTAGCACCTGGTATAGGGGCTCAAGGCGCTAAACCAGGAGATGCTCTTTGCGAGGGAGCAGACTATGAAATTATTGGTAGATTAATTACACGTAGCAACGATCCTATTGGTAGTTTTTTCGAAATAGTAGAAAAACAGAAAGAAAAACTATCAAGGTGTAGGAGATATGGAAGACAATCTTAAAATGCTATACAAGCTTATTGTAGAGAATAA
>JALTYD010000108.1:2710-15470 GCA_027046525.1 Pyrodictiaceae archaeon | reverse complement strand
TACAAAGTGTTCTGATCGAGGGATTGAAAGTTATGAAGAGAAGTCCCCCAAAGGTTACTATCACGTTATTCCTACTCACTATAACTATATTTGCAACAAGTATACTACCAGTAGTAGTTGCCCAGGATGAAACACCACGTGTTGTAAAATTCGAGATCGACAAAGATACTGTCTATAGAGGTTATCAGCTCATAGAGATAAAAGCCTACATATTGACCAAAGTAAGACCGAGTGTAGAAGCTGTTGCAACACTAAATGCAGGAATAGTTGTAAAAGCTGATCTCGAAGTAGTCCGATTAGCTGCTCCTACAGAAGTACAAGTTGGTAATGAGACCTATAGTATAAGATACATAGCACTCGGCAGAATATTTGTGCCAGAATCAGCTACTATTGGTAGAGCAGTACTCGAAGTAAAAGTAAATGGTACTGCTGGTGAACAACCAATACAGAACGAGACAACATTCGAGATAACAATACTGAACCACATACCTGTAGAAATAGAGAGATTCAACTCCTACCTAGCACTGAGCCGTGTACAAGCACTACTACAAGCTGCACAAGCCCTAGGTATTAATGTAGGAGAAGAAGTAGAACAAGTCTCAGTACTAGAACAGAGACTAGCTAGTGCAGATGATGCACTTTTTGTTAGAGGCGAGGTAGAAGAAGCACTAGAGACCTATAGAGCAGCCTCTTCAGAACTCTCAGCAATAGCATCATCGATAGTTGCTAAGCTCTCTGAAGTTGCAGGACAGCTTACAACGCTCACAACTAGTATATCAGCTCTCGAGGGTAGAGTAAGCTCTGTTGAAGAGTCTGTCTCAGGTCTAGCTACAGCTTTTGAGAGCTTCTCAACAGAGACAAGAGATGCTCTAGATTCTCTCACGAAAGCTCTAGGAGAATATGCTACAGCTATACAGCAATTCTCAGATGCTACAAGCTCAACACTAACAGGGCTATCAAACCAGCTAGCAGCTCTAAGTACTAGTATAGATACTCTATCATCAAATACTGATAAAGCTATAAGTAGTCTATCAAGCACTATTAATGATGTTAATAGTAAAGTAGATACTATCTACGAGACACAGAAAGGACTAGTAGAAGCTGTAGGCTCGCTCCAGACAGCAATGATAGTACTAGGAGTAGTACTCCTAATAGTAGCAGCAGCTACAACATTTGCTCTAAAACGTGCTCTCAGCTAGCAAGATCAAAGTAAACTCATTCTTTTTTACAACCAACAATACACACCGACCAAGGTCTTCACATCTGCTATTCTACTAGTAGTGCTTCTCTACTACAATAGATTCTAGGTGGAGTTTTCTCTCCTAGTCCTCTCGCAACATACATTGTTTTGTCTCCATCCCTATATAGACCCCATTTGTAGCCATAGTAGCTATTTGTTATTAGAGCTATACTACCGGGTAGGCATATCTGTCCACCATGTGTATGTCCAGCTAGAAGAACTGATTGTCTACGGGTGAGATAGGGGAAAACATCAGGCGAGTGACTTAGTAGTATGTCTGTTCCACCTATCTCTGCTACTACGTCTCTGTAGTATTTTGGATTCTCTCTCCAGTCAATACCACCTAGTACTAGACCTCCTAGGTGGATTCTATCATCTACTAGTATTACTACGCCTCTATCTTCGAGTTCTCTTAGTGCTTCTCTGAGATCTACTACTCTATCTTGGTGAGCCCAGTGTTCGTGATTACCTAGTACTAGGACTAGGTGTTTTGTTTTCTTTTTTAGAGTATCTACTAGCTTTAGTGGTGCTTCTAGAGTTTCTAGTCGAGAATCCCATAGATCTCCTCCTAGAGCCGTTATATCTGGATCTATATCCTCTACTAGCTCTACTACGTAGTCTCTTTCACCTACTTCATGTATATGGATATCTGGGAGATAGAGTAGCTTAGTTCCGAGGCCCAGTTTGAAGCGGGTTAGTTCGAGTCTTCGGTAGCCTATTATACCTCCAGGTATAGAGTAGACTATAGTAGCAATAGCTAGTGCGAAGAGGAAATTCCTCCTAGATAGTCTAAGATTCATATCCTTGTATTCCCTCTCTACATGTGCCCAGAGAATTCTCTAAGTTATAACTCTTATGTACCCGTTCTAGTGCTAGTCTGTTTATAGCCTCTATAGAGCTAAAGCTTAGCTTGACATAAAGTACTTCTCAGAGCTTTATTTCCTCCTAACTAGTATGTCCTAGAGTGTAATAATAGATAGGTGTTAAATATGTGGGCTGCTCTAAGTATATATAGAAGATTTAGATAAATAGGTGAAAACATGCTGTTATTAGCAGTACTAGTTGAAGGTGGTGAGCGTGTAATACGTATTAGTCCTGAGGAACAAGCTAGATGTGAGATATTCATGGGTTATAAAGTATTCCATGACGGCAAGACTTACTACATAGATCTATGTTTTAAGCCTGAGGAGGGAAGAAGTGGTTATCATGTATATGCTTTACATAGAGGTAGTATAGTTAGAGAATTTAGACCTGTTAAAGACTACGAGAGAGAAGGTTATCTACTAACACTAGCTAGAGCTAGAAGAGGCCCGAGGGGGAAACTAAAGATGTTAGATATAGATGAGGTACCTAATGAGATAAAGAAGTGCTATAAGCTCAAAGAACATAGAGAGGTTTATCCTGGTAGGAAAGGTTATGGAAAAGCAGCTATACTCGTAGAATCGTCTCGAATAGATAAAATGCTAGAACTATCACTATTGAGGATAAAAGGTGTGGTTTAGAATAGATAGATCGGATAGAGTTCATAGCGAGGAACGGCAGTTCTATAGTACGTAGAGTCTTTTCTCATCTGTAGCGAGATATATCTATCTGTGCTTAGCTGTACGTTACTATAGTTATGTATTATGTTTTAGCATTAGGGGGTTATTGTTTTACTAGTTTATATCTCTCGTAGAGCAATATAGTCTTGTTTTTCTCCTGTATGAATTCTACTTCTACTCTCCTACCATAGCTTAGTGTATAGAATTTTGCGTATTCTTCTTCTAGTTTCTCTGGTATTAAGGGTGTTAGTTGCTCAGTATACTTATCTCTATACAGTATGTATAGGAAATCTCCTTTCTTCTCAACTTGGAGTGTTAGAGTATCTTTGTAGGTTTTATAAATACCTTCTAGCTTTTTGAGTATTTTTTCCTTCTTCAGAGGCTCTAGGTGTTTCTCAGGGTCTTTACCGAGTGCAAGTGTTAGTGCATAGAGTCCTATGAAGGAGAGAGGATAACCACTACTATTTGCTAGTACTGCTACTCCTAGTTTCTCGCCTGGTAGATAGGCTAGATATGCAGTATAGACTAGTACTGAGCCACTATGGTATACTAGTTTTCTTCCATGGAATTTCTCTGTTATTGATAGACCATAGCCGTAGCCTTCATCTCCGAATAGCTTTGCTGGTAGACCGATATGTTTTCTCTCCATAATTTCTATAGATTCTCTAGAGACTATCTCAGTACCTCTATAAGTACCTCTCCCATGGTACATTGCTATGTATTTTGCTAGATCGAGTACATTACTTAGTAGTCCTCCATCGCTCGTTATACCATAGGGAAACCTACTTGGGATATGTTTACCTTCTTTATCTACTATGTATGGTGTTGCTACATCTGGATCTCGATCAACTTCTTCTTTCGAGAAATATGTTCTTTTCATCTCTAGAGGTTTCAGTATCTTCTCTCGGATATAGTCTTCGTATCTCTTGCTAGAAGTTTTAGAGATTATTAAGCCTAGGAGTACATAGCCTTCGTTTAAGTAGTAGAACTTTGTCCCTGGAGGCGATACCGCCCACTCCTCGGCATCTCTCATAAAAACTAGTATGTCTTCCGGAGAAGCTAGTGGAACCCAAGGTGCTCCAGCACCTACTCTGTTTCTTATGAGAGCTTCTGCATATGCTAGTGCTGGTATACCTGATGTATGTGTTAGTAAATGGTATATTGTAACTTGCTTATTAAGAGGCCTCAGTTTTATAGATAGATGCTTCTCTACAGGGTCGTCGAGAGAGAGTTTACCTTCTTCTACTAGCTGCATTACTGCTAGTGCTGTAAATGACTTAGTTACAGAGCCTATCCCATACACAGTAGAAGGAGCAGCTGGATAGCCATAATCTATATCCCTAAAGCCGAAACCTCCTGTGTATACTACTTCTTCTCCTCTAACAAGAGCTATACTTAAACCAGGTATCTTTGTCTCCCGCATCTTATCTTGTATAAAAGACTCTAGTCTCTCAGAATCGAACTCCACTCTACCAGCCAGTAAAGTTTAGATCAAAGAAAAGTAAAAAGCATACATATAAGTAAAAGAGGATGATGCCGCGGCCGGGATTTGAACCCGGGTCACGGGCTTGAAAGGCCCGCATACTTGGCCGGGCTATACTACCGCGGCTCTCCGCGCAGCCAATAATACACCCACAGATAAGAGAGGAATATATATCCATTCCCATCCACTCTACTTACATATCTAGGAGTAGTAGTATAGACAAAAACAAATACTACTTTGGATAGAGAATACCACCAAGTGGAGTGCGGCGGTCGTCTAGCCTGGACTAGGCCGCCGGCCTGCCAAGCCAGAGATCCCGGGTTCAACTCCCGGCCGCCGCACCACTATATCATTGTTGTATTTTCCTTTTCTCTATCATGTTTAAGATCTATGAGGAAAATTCAGATGAGTTTGTTTAATGTTTGATAACTTATAAGCAAGTGTTTTGGTTAACTTCTTTTATATTAGGATTTAATCGAAAGATATATTAGTGAGTTGTATTTGTTCCCACTTTAGTAACATGAGTAAATAGTAGGAGGGACTTAATAGTGTTAAAGAGAGCTAGTTTTGTTTTCGTATTGTCTGTCTTAGTGTCTATGTTAGCTCCTATGTTAGTACTACCTAGTGTTAGTGCAGAAGCTAAGCAGTGTGTTAGAGTATCGTTGAGATCTGATCTACTTACTATGAATCCATTTATGCAGTCGTTGATTGATGAGTTCTCTGTTATGGAGCTAGTATATGATACTCTATATAGACAGGCTCCTAATGGTAGTTTTGTACCATGGCTTGCTGAGAGAGTTGAAGTTAAAGAGAATGGTACTCTTTGGATCTTCTACTTGAAGCGTGGTGTTAAGTGGCATGATGGTACAGAGCTTACTGCTGAAGATGTTGCTTTTACTCTTAATCTTACTGTAGAGTATCAGTTCCCGACACGTTCTAATGTCTGGGAGCCTATTGAGAGAGTATGGGTTATTGATGATTATACTGTTGCTATTAAGTTGAAGTACCCATATGCTGCTTTTGAGCCAGCTCTAGCTTTCCTCTTTATCGTGAAGAAGGATAAGTGGGAAAAAATTGAAGATCCAATGACTTTCTCTAATTTCGAGAACCCTATCGGTACAGGACCCTTCGTCTGGAAGGAGAGAAAAGCTGGTGATTATATTGTTCTCGAGAAGAACCCTGACTACTGGGCTGGTGCTCCGAAGATAGATTGTGTTATCTTTAAAATCTATAAGAGTAGCGATGCAGCTTATATGGCTACTATTAAAGGAGAAATTGATGCTATGAACAACTTGTTTATACCTCCTCACTTAGTGCCAGAAGCTATGAAGAAAGCTGATGCTGATCCAGCACTAGAAATACATTTCCGTAAGCCTATATACTTCCAGTATATCACTGTGATGCTTACTAAGTATCCATTTAATATCAAGGAGTTTAGAGAAGCTATGCTGTATGCTATTGATGTTAATAAGATTGTACAGATTGTCTATGGTGGACGTGCTGATCCAGGTAGTCTTGGTACTATGGCTCCTGTGTTTGGAGAGATGCCTCAGAAGTGGTATAAGCCTGGGTTAGAGAAAGAGAAGCTCTATCCATTTAACCTAGATAAAGCTAGAGAGATTCTCGATAAGCTTGGTTTTGTTGATCGTGATGGCGATGGTATCAGAGAGACTCCTAATGGTACTAAGCTAGAATTTGAGCTACTAGCTTCTACAATATATCCTGATAGGATAAGGATTGCTGAGATGGTTAAAGACTGGTTCTCTCAAGTAGGGATTAAAGTTGATGTTAAAGCATTAGACCATAGAACTGTTGTATCTAAGTTGCTCGACCATGACTTTGAGATGATTATTATAGGTATATGGCTTACTGATCCTGATGACTGGTATTTAATACTACATAGTTCTGGTGCCAAGAAAGGTGGTTTTAATACAGCAGAGTACAAGAACCCAGAAGTTGATAAATTGTTAGAGCAGCAGCGTATGACTGTCGATGTTGAGAAGAGGAGAGAATTGCTATGGAAGATACAAGAAATTGTTGCTAAAGATATACCATATATACCACTTGTACATATACAAGAGGCTTATCTATACCGTATAGATAGATTCAAGGGGTGGGTATTATCGCCTATTATGATGCCAGCACAGTTCTGGTCATTTATAGCTCTAGAACCAGTTACTGCTACTACTCCGCCATCACCATCTCCTAGTCCTTCGCCATCTCCTAGTCCATCTCCAACACCATCACCAACAACACCTAGTCCAGCAATATCACCTTCACCTACACCAACACCTAGTCCATCTCCAGTATCTACAACTCCAGCACCAGGAGTAAGTACTACTTACATTGCTATTGCTATTGTCGTAGTAGTACTAGTAGCACTAGTTATCTACTTTGCGAGGAAGCGCTAGTAGCTAGCTGCTGATGCATCGGTGGCGAGTAGATGTTTAAGTATCTGTTGAAGAAGCTCTTACAGAAGCTCGTTGTACTATATATCATAACTACTATTGTTTTTTTAATTCCTAGACTTGCACCTGGTTCTCCTATAGATTATCTTGTCGAGAATCCACGTGTTCCACCTGAAGTTAGAGAAGAGCTTCTGAGGAAGTTTGGGCTTGATAAGCCTATATTTCCTGACCAATACGTTGAGTTCCTCAGAGGTTTATCTAGGCTTGATTTTGGCTACTCTTTTACCTACCAGTCGCCTGTATTTTCTATTATTAGTGAGAGACTATGGTGGTCTATCCTACTAGTTGGTTCTGCGCTAGTGCTTTCGACTCTAATTGGTACTTATTTGGGAATGGTTGCTGCCTGGCATCGCGGCAGGATTAGAGACTATGTTATTACACTCTCTACGCTATTTGTTAGAAGTCTACCTGTCTTCTGGGTCGGTATGCTACTGTTGTTGTTCTTCTCTTATAGGCTTGGCTGGTTTCCTACTGGTGGTGCTACTACTCCTGGTGCTACATATGAGAATTTTCTAGAAGTAGTACTAGATGTACTTAAGCATCTTGTCTTACCACTAGCTGCTATTGTTCCTATCTTTACTGCTAGGTACCTTATGGTTATGAGGAATACCATGGTTGATGTCATGGGTGAAGACTACGTTGTTGTTGCTAGAGCTAAAGGTCTTAGTGATCGACTAGTAATGTGGAGACATGTTGCTCGGACTGCATTACTACCTCTTGTAACTATGCTCTCAATAGATATTGGAGCTGTTATGGGGGGTGCTGTTATAACTGAGACAGTGTTTTCCTATCCTGGTGTCGGCCTACTAATATTTGAGGCAGTTATTAATCATGATTATCCTCTCATACTAGGTTCTTTCTTCATAATATCTGTTGTTACACTTGCATCAATGTTTATCGCAGAGATTCTATACGCTATACTAGACCCTAGGGTGAGAGTTGGTGAAGCTTAGACCTGGTGGATTTCTAGGTCATATCTTAGGACATCCAATGGGAAGAGCAGGGCTTATAATACTATCTTTCTTTATAGGTATGGCTATACTAGCTCCAGTACTTGCACCTTATAATCCATGGGAGATAGTTGCTATGCCTTTCCAGCCTCCCTCCGAGGAGCATATTCTTGGTACTAATGATATGGGCCAAGATCTCCTAAGTGAACTACTGTATGGTGCTAGAGTATCACTATCTATCGGTATTATTGCTGCTTTTACTGCAACTGTAATTGGTGTTGCTCTAGGACTACTAGCTGGATACTACGGTGGTGCACTCGATAGGATAGTTACAGGTATCATTGATGTATTCTTGTTGATGCCTGCTCTACCACTTATGCTAGTTCTATCAGTATTCATAGGGCCAGGATTCTTTACAATAGTATTCGTTATTGTTCTGATAAGCTGGCCTCCTGTTGCTCGTATGATGAGAGCACAAGCACTATCTCTTAGAGAGAGACCATATGTTGAAGCTGCTAGAGCAGTTGGTGCAAGTAGTACTAGGATTCTACTACATCATATCCTTCCGAATGTTGGGCCTCTAGCACTCGCACTAGCAATTCTAATGGTTGGAGAAGCAATGATACTCGAAGCTGCTCTCAGCTTTCTAGGATTAGGTGATCCAACTAAGAAGAGCTGGGGTATGATGCTCTACTGGGCTTTCCAGACTGGAGCTTTTAGCTATGGTGCTTGGTGGTGGATTGTACCACCAGGTATATGTATTGCATCTGCAGTATTTGGTTTCGCACTACTAGGGTATGCTGTTGAAGAATATGCTAATCCTAGGCTTAGATCAATGAGAGGAGAATAGCAGGCTAGTTACCATATTTCTTTTTACCTCTCCTAGAAGTACCGTAATCTGTAGGCTGAGAGATTTGAGTATGATGTGGATAGTGTTTTCGTTACTAGCTTTTATATTCTGGGGTTTTTGGGGTGTTGTACTTAAGGTAGCGTCGCTGGGTCTAGACTGGAAGCAGTTGTATGTTGCTAGTGGTTTAGCAACAGTTGTTGTTGTATCTCTGATAGCTATTATGAGTAGAGATACTCTACCGGGTAGTAGTTCTAGTGCGAAGTACTTTGTACTTGGTTTTATTGCTGGTATACTGGGTGTTTTAGGCTATTTGTCGTTGATAAAAGCTCTAGATGTTGGTGGTGAAGCTAGTAGAGTTATTATTATCACAGGCTTGTATCCAGCACTAACTACTATTATGTCGAGGCTAGTTCTAGGAGAGTCTCTAACATCTAGCAAGATTCTCGGACTAGTACTAGCAATGATAGCTATAGTTCTTCTTTCTGCAGAGTAGATTTATTATAACTTGTATGTATCTTCGATAGCTTCTACTATACTACCTATATCTACTCTATATCCTTGTTCTCTTAGTGCTCTTGCTAGTGCTGTATATGCTATTATTAGATGTGTTCTCGATGCTTGTACACCCATATGTCCTATTCTTATGACTCTACCTTCTAGCTTCCCCCAGCTACCAGCAATCATTACACCATATTTCTCCCATGTTGTTCTCCTCAACTGCTTCTCATCGATACCTGCTGGTACTTGTATTGCTGTTACTGTTGGTGATTGATAGTTAATCTCTAATGGATATGGTTCTAGATTAGCAGCTTCTAGTGCTTTCCATGATGCTTTTCTCGCCTGCTGGTGTCTCTGGTATACATTTTCTAGTCCTTCTTCAAACAACATATCTAGTGATTCACTGAGTGCATAGATTAGTGTATCTGAGTGAGTATATGGGAATATGTCTTTTTTGTCTAGCATTTCTTTCCAGATTTTTAGACTTAAGTAGTATCCCTGGTAGTTTGTCTTGTCTATCTCCTCCCATGCTCTACTACTTACTGTTATTATTGTTAGCCCTGGAGGTAGGTTTAGTGCTTTCTGTGATCCTCCTATTAGTATGTCTATACCCCATTTGTCTACTTCTACTGGTACTCCTCCTATTGCTGAGACAGAGTCTGATACTAGTAGTACTCCATAGTTGTTTGTTATTTTTGCTACTTCTTCTAGTGGGTTTAGTATTGCTGATGGTGTATCGCAGTGTACTAGTGTTACTAGTTTTGTATCTCTGTTTTTCTCTAGTGTTCTATCTAGCTCTGCTAGATCTACTGGTTTTCTCCAGTCTGTTTCTAGTAGTATTGGTTCTCCCTGATACATTTTTACGAATTCTGCAAAGCCTTCTCCGTATACACCATTTGCTACTACTAGTACTTTGTCTCTTCTTTTGACTAAGTTTGCTACTGCTATTTCTAGGCCTAGTATTGCTTCTCCTAGTAGTATGTATGTATCTGTCTTCTCTGCTCCTAGTAGTTTTTTGAGCTTAGATACTACTCTTCGATAGTATTCTATGAATTCTGGGTCGAGATCTGGATTTGTTGTTCTTCTTGCTAGTGCTTGTCTTATCCTATCAGGGATTTCTGTAGGACCTGGTGTTAGTATAAACTTGTCTGTATATACTCGGGCCAAGGCAGGAACACCCTATGTATTCTAGTTCTTGCAGCCTTTAAGAAGAACTTGTTTTGATTACTCCGTAGAGTTGTAGAGTATTAACTAGCTGGCTTAGAGATTCTATGAGTTAGTATAGTAGAGGAGTATATTCTGGTTCAAAGTAAGACTTTTATATTTCTACAATAGTTTCTTTCTACCCAAGACTCGTCTTGGTGT
Organism: Pyrodictiaceae archaeon; assembly: GCA_027046525.1. Classification (GTDB taxonomy): domain Archaea; phylum Thermoproteota; class Thermoprotei_A; order Sulfolobales; family Pyrodictiaceae; genus JALTYD01. The sequence goes on along the minus strand of JALTYD010000108.1, from coordinate 5,075 downwards.
GGGTGATATGAAACACCAATATCTCATCTAAATAGTAGGTCTCTCCTCTCTCAGAACCTAGTTCTACCTAGAGTAGTAGATGATCTAGAGTGGCTAGAAGAGATTGCTAGAAGGTCTAGAGAGAAGCTAGAGAAGTTCCTCTCGAGTATTAATAACTGGCACTCTTCGTCGGCTCTATCTGCTCTAAATATTATAGTAGCTCTCTACAGCTACTGGGTCCCCAGAGGATTTTCTAGTGGTATTGAGAGAGTTGTAATAGTTAGTAAGGGTCATTGTTCTCCAGCATTCTATGTATGGCTATCTGAAGTAGGTATTATAGATGACGATTTGTTAGAGGAATTTGCTAAGCCTGGATCAATACTGCCATCACATCTAGAAGCTGGGTCTCTCCCAGGCGTAGTAGTTTCTAGTGGTTCTCTAGGCCAAGGACTATCTATAGCTAATGGTATAGCTCTCGCAGCAAAGATAGATAGAGTTAGGAGAGAAGTTGCTGTCCTGCTAGGAGATGGAGAGCTCGATGAAGGACAAGTATGGGAGGCGGCTTCTACAGCTAGTAGTATGGGTCTAGACAATATTGTAGCTGTTGTTGATAGGAATATGTATCAGCACTCTGGACCTACAGAGTCTGTCAAGAAGAAAGAACCTCTAGCAGAGAAGTGGGCTTCCTTCGGCTGGGATGTATACGAAGTACCTAACAATATACCTAGCATTATTGCAGCACTAGATTCTACGAGTAATAGTCCTAGAGTTGTTATTGTTAAGAGTAGCTAGAGGTGATCTATGTGTACAAGATGGCTAGCTATAGGAGAATACTAGGTAGTGTTCTTGTCGAAGCTGGTTCTACGAGTAGAGACGTAGTAGTACTCGATGCTGATACTGCTAGATCTACTGGTGTTATTGAGTTTGCTAGAGAGTTCCCACATAGATACTTTAATGTCGGTATTAGTGAGCAAGACCTAGTAGCTACTGCTGCTGGACTAGCTATTTCTGGCAAAATACCTATTGCTACAACTTTCTCGATGTTTATTATGAGAGGGTGGGAGCAGATAAGAAATACTATCGCGCGTGATTCTTTGAATGTAAAGATAATTGGTACACATTCTGGCTTATCAGACTACATGGATGGTTCTTCTCACCAATGCTTAGAAGATATAGCTCTCACAAGAGTACTACCAGGATTTACTGTACTAGCTCCTTCAGACCCAGTACTAACTAAGATACTCCTAAGAGAATCTATCCTCGAGCACTATGGGCCGGTCTATATTAGGCTAGGCCGAGAGAATGCCCCAGTACTAGGCTATGAAGAAAAAGACTATCCTATAGGTAGTCTACATATAGTAGTAGAGCCAGTCGATATTGTTATCTTATCCTATGGTGCTATGGTTGGAGTAGCTGTTGAAGTTTCTAGGATACTTAGAAATAACGGAATCTCTGCTGGTGTCTTAGATGTATATAGCTTAAAACCTGTAGATAGAGAAGCTATAGTAAAATATGCTTCTAGAGTAAACATGGTAGTAACTCTAGAAGATCATAGTGTGTATGGTGGGCTAGGCTCTATAGTAGCTGAAGTGTTGTCTGAAACAATACCCTCAAAGATACTGAGGATAGGCTTAGAGGATAGATTTGGTGCTAGTGCACGTAGCTATCTAGAGCTACTAGACTATACCGGCTTATCTCCAGCTAAAGTAGCTGAGAAGATCAAAGACTCTCTAAGAAGACTGAGGAGGTAGATACAGGATGGTGCTTGTAGAGATACATAATATAAGAGAAGAAATAGACAGTATAGATAGAGAGATCCTAATACTACTAGATAAGAGAGTTAGACTCTGTAGAGAGATAGGAGAGATTAAGAAGAAGAAGAAAATACCAGTAACTGATAAACACCGAGAAGTAGAAGTTCTTAGGAGAGCTGGTGTATTCAGAAGCGTCTTTAGAGAAATTATAAGAGTATGTAAGAGTGTACAAGAGTGAGAAAAATTGTTCGATATATACAAGTTCTATACATATCTCTCAGAGGAGAATATACCTATTAGGCTAGATGCTGGAGAACCTGATATTCCACCACACCCAGCTATTCTAGAAGAGATAAGGTTATGGATAAGAGAACTAAAGTATACACCAGCACCAGGTATAAAAGAGCTGAGAGAAAAAATAGCAGAAATACACCACGTAGATACTAGAGAAGTAGCAGTAGTACCAGGATCTAAAGCTGGAGTAGCTGCAGTACTATCTAGTCTTCAGAAGATAGGACTTATAGCTCCCTACTGGCCTGGCTATCTCAAGATAGCTCGTACTTTTGAGAAGAGAGTATTCGTAGTAGAGACAAGTATAGAGAGAGAATGGATACCTACTAGAGAGGACCTAG
>JALTYD010000108.1:0-2700 GCA_027046525.1 Pyrodictiaceae archaeon | reverse complement strand
CTAGAGACTATAGGTAGTAGAGTTGATGTACTCGTAGTTAATTATCCTAATAATCCTACAGGAGCTGTTATTAGTACTAGTAAAGCTAGAGAAATAGTAGATATAGCTGAGAGTAATAGGCTAGTTCTAGTCTCTGATGAAGCTTATAGAGATATAGTGTTTGATACAGAAGCTGTCTCTTTTGCAGAACTAAGAGTTGGAGATACTATCTCTGTATATAGTTTCTCGAAGACTTTTTCTATACCTGGGCTGAGGATAGGCTATGTTATTGGCGACTCAGAGCTTGTTAAGAGAGTTGTAGATTTTGTTGCATCAACATATACATCAATACCATTATTTGCACAGAAAGCTGCTATTAGAGCTCTAGAAGTAAGAAGAGAAGTTGTTAGACAGATTAGAAGCATCTATAGAGAGAGACTAGATTTCTTCGAGAAACACATAGATCATAGACTTTATAGATATGTTAAGCCGAGGGGAGGATTCTATGTCTTCTTAGAATCTACTAAGAATATCGATAGTGTAGATCTAGTACTGAGACTAGCTAAGAGAGGAGTAGGTGTTTTCCCAGGAGCTGCTTTTGGAGAGAGATATAGAAGTTTTATTAGAATTTCTCTCACAAAACCCATAGAAGCTCTAGGTAGAGCTCTTAAAGTAATAAGTGAGGTTGTCGAGAATTGGATGTAGGAATTATAGGCGCTGGTAGGATGGGGCTACTCCTCGGCAGAGTCATAGAGAGTAGAGGATATAATGTTGCCTACTATGATCAGAATAGAGATGCTACTAAGAGAGCTGAATCTCTAGGCTATAGAATCTATGATAGTGTTAGTGAGCTAGTTAGGAATTCAGAGTATATAGTTGTAGCAGTAAGCTCTAGAAGTATAGTAGGAGTACTAGAGAGTATCAGAGAGCTCCTCTCAGAAGTAGATAGTAAACGTATAGTCTTTGATATATCTACTTTCAAGGAGGATATCATAAGTGTATACCAGAGATTCCCAGAAAATGCTATTGTATCTAGTATACATCCTATGTTCGGGCCTAGAGCTAAGAGTACTAGTCTCTACTGGGTTATTGTAGTACCTATTCCAGGTAGAGAAGAAGAAGCTAGAATTGTTGTAGAGTTTGTAGAGAATCTTGGTTTTAGAGTAGAAGTAGTTAATTGGGAGCTACACGACGAGATGGTTGCAAGAAGTATTGGTACTTCGTACATTATTGGTCTCATTATTTCGAATATAGCAGTAGAGAGTATAGAGAAATATGGTGTAGAGTTCTTCGAAAAACTAGAAGGAACAACTTTTAAGATCCTAAGATACCATATGGAGAGTATCCTACTAGACCTAGAAGATCTAGCTATAGAGATACTGAGTAGAAAGAGAGTAAAGAGAATAATAGGTGAACTAGTAGGTATTCTTAGAAGTCTAGGAGTAGATAGCATAGTAGTAGAGAGAGCACAGAAGTATGTAGAGCTCGTGGGTAGAGATAGGCTTGCCGAGTCGTATAGGAAGATCTACTGCTGTCTAGAACTATGTACTCTGTTAGGCTCTGCTTAACTTGTATACAAGCTGGTAGCAGTGTATACTCTTTGTTCTCTAGCAGAAAAGACTCTGTTTAGAGCGGCGCACTGGTGTAAATATATACAGTTTGTACTTTACACTCTAGAGTATTACCTAAAATATACTAAAGATAGTATATTAGAGTATTGCTACTGGCTGCTTTATCACAGCTCAGTTATACTGTACCTCGATTCTATGCTAAGCTAGCTCGCTGGCGTTGTAGAGACTAGAGGCAATAGTGTTATTAGTAGTGGGAGCCTCTCCAAGGCATAGGGTTTGATTTGTGATAGCTTCCTATAGTCGTAGACTAGTTGTAGCTGTTCTACTTATTGGCCTTATTGCTACTGCTATAGCAGCGTATACTGTGTTGAAAATTATTAGAGTAGAGGTTGAAGTTAAAGTGCCTCCTGAGACTATAACAGTAGAGCTTGTCGTGGACAGCCCTGAGGGTAGTAGAGTCTTCGAGGATGTAGCTGTGCTAGAGCTTGATAGAGTCTCGAAGATCAGGTTTAAACTCCTAAGAGCTGATTCTGAGGGTAGGTTTAAGATATCTATTAGTGGAAAAGCAATACTATCTAGCGCTGGTAGCGAAGAAGTAGTTACTATACCCTGCCTATACACACTAAACACTACTTGCTACAGAGTACAAGTAGTAATACCAGGCTACGATGCCCCTCTAGAGCTACCGCCTGGCCGCTACACAGTAGACTTAGAGCTTTCGTGGAAAGGAGCTAGTGGTGAAGGTAGAGTAATTCTAGAAATAGGTATAGTAGAGGAAAGCTAGCCCTTCTGGTCTACAACCACAATTCTTTTACACAGCCCCGAGGAGCTATCTGTTATCCTATCATGCTCAGCGTATCTAGATAGGCCTCTAGCGGAGAATCTGGGTCGCCAGCGTATGGTATGTACACTCTAAAGTCTACAGGAGCATCTGTGAATAGTAGGGGCTATATCGCTATGAAGTAATGTAGTCGAGAAGTCTACTATCTCCTGCAGTATATACCTATTAGGGCTCCTCCTAACCTCCTCTAGTAGCTTCCTCAGTATACTATCCTACTTATTGTCCATGGGAATACTTGTTAAAGTAAGATAGGTTTGTCTTTACAATAATAGGTAGCTTAGTAACTCTGCTTATATGCATATAAAAGTA
>JALTYD010000107.1 GCA_027046525.1 Pyrodictiaceae archaeon | reverse complement strand
GGTATAAACTCCATATACCGCAGGTATAGTAGTTCTTCAAGACCTACCGCGTACGGACACCCGATAGGGACAATAACAATTCCTAAACTAGGTAGACTATTCTTCTCCAGAATCTCTAGAAATCTACCTACTACACTACGTGGAGCAAAGATAATGAAGCTATTACTTCTCGGTTTTAATACTTCAAGGTAGTGGTAGAGGGCCTCTCTCGAATAACTAGGTATACTTACAACATCTAAACTACATAATGAATATGATGCTACGCAAGGATCTCCACTACAAGCTGAGAAGCATCTCTCACATAATTCTGAGAGTTCTCTAAACTTGCACAGGTCTGTTTTAATAGGCTTCTCTTTATACTCGAGAGCTACACTAATTCCTCTAGCAAATACAGTCCTTCTATCGACTTTTACTCTATCTAGATCCTTTTTTTCTAGGACTGCCTTCTCTGAGGGAATTTTGCTAAAATAAGCTAGTCGTGCTTCCAAAGTTTTCTCAAGACTATTATCCATTAATTGTGCTTCTTCGAGATCTAGAGCTTCTAGTAAGAAATGATTTAGACCATGTTTTTTAGCATCCTCGATAGCTAATCTCCATAGACCCCATGCTTTCTCAGCAACAACTAGTACTTTTCTACTCCTCTCTACATATCTCAGAGCTGTACTCACTATATCTCTTCTCTCGACAAATCTAATACGAGGCGATATTTTAGTAATCTTAGTAGTAATTTCTCCAGCTAGTAGTGGGCTATCTTCTACTAGTACTTCTACTGTACTACTTTCTTCCACTCTCCTTCTCCACCACTATACACCAACTCCCCAAAGTAATATAAATGGGAGCTTAGAGAGATGAATAATGTGTATCAAATAACTAGTCTAACCCTCTAGCTCTTAATAACAATAGATACTTAATTCCGGTAGAAATATGTATACGTAGTGTGAGATATACAGTGAATAAGCAAACTAGCTTAGTAGTAATTACTAGTTCCCGTAGTGGTCTAGGAAAAACTCTACTAGGCGAGCTGATAATAAGATCACTTAAGAAGAAACTACATAAAATCATTGTAATAAAGCATGTCCACCACAGCATCGACTACAAAGTTAAAGATACTGGGAGATTCCTATCAGCTGGAGCTGATGTAGTAGTAGCAGTAAGTCAAGACGAGGTAATGAGAGTAGAGAAAAAAAGAGTAGAACTTACAAAGTTATTGAAGAATCTAGTAGGTCAGTATGACATTATTATTGTAGAAGGATTTAAAGAGCAACTAGAATCACTAGACGAGATATTCTATGGATATTGTAGAATCCACATAGTAGAAGAAAACGAGCTACTTCATGAAGAGAGAGATAGAGACTCTACTAGAATCAGAGTGGGAAGGAATAAGCTGTCGCATGCCGCAAAACTAATAGAACAGTATGTTACTGGAAGAAAGTGTACTATCAAGTACTAAGTTCTAATCAACCACTACAGTTATTCTTCTTCAGCTTCTATCTTCTTAGCATAATCTTCTGGTTTTAAGAGGTCTTGTAACTCGCTTCTATCTACTAGCTTTATTTTACATAACCAGCCTTCTCCATAGGGATCCTTATTAATTATCTCTGGTTCTTCGTAAAGCCTCTCATTAACTTCGACTATAGAGCCACTTACAGGTGTATATACCTCTGCTGCTGCTTTTACCGACTCGAGTGTTGCAACTACATCTCCTTTCTTGACTTCTTTACCGACTTCTGGCAGTTCTACTCCAACAATATCTCTTAACTTCTTCTGTGCATAATCTGTTATACCAATATATGCTATATCTTCATCTTCTACTTTAACCCACTCATCACTTTTGGTATATAGTCTATCTCCTAGAACAATGTAGCCTTTTACTTCTATTTTTTCAGCCATTTTTACACCTCTAGTCTAGAGTCCAGTATTCTATCCTCTTTGCATATCTTAGTGCATAGAATAGAGGAGGAAGAATAATAGCTACAATAGCTGCTGTGAGTAGAGAAGCTTTACTCCACTCACTAGCAGCAAGAGGTAGTATAAATAAGAGCATGAAGATAGGATCTAATGCTATGAACATTATAACGTACCCGAAGAACTGGTAGAGTGTAGGTGGCCTCGAAGCTCCTGAAGGAGGATTTCCAGCTTCGTATCTCATTCTCTTAAGTCTATGATCCATAGATCTAGTAGCATACATGAGAAAGTATACCACTAATACGAGTAGTAGTGGAACGAGAATAACTGCTATGACTAGAGCCGTTACAGGCCCTATCAACCTACTCCTAGCCTCCCAATGCAAACAAGTTTATCTTCGTATTTAAAGTAAGTGCTAGCAGAGTAACTCTGTCAGAGACTATCCTAATTAGTGAACACATAGGATAATATTTTAGACCTCTCTCTGCACCTAGACTAGAATGGGTCACTTGCTACAACTGAGGCTGATAATATGGTAACTAGCGACTGGCGCAGAGGCCTCATACTAGTTGGCAACCTAGAAGAAGTAGCTGAAAAAGCAGCAAAATGGCTGATTGAACGCCGCCCAATAAGAACAATAAGAGATTGGGGTATATCATTTAGCCTATGGCCAGTACATCTAACAACAAGTTGTTGTGGTGCAGAATTCGCAGCAACATATGCACCTAAATATGATGCTGAACGACTAGGCAGTCTACCTTTTACTCATCCACGTAATACTAATATGATATTAATCGAGGGTACTCTAACGAGAAAAATGGCTCGTGTTGCACGTACAACTTGGGAGCAGATGCCTTGGCCGAAATTTGTAATCGCTATGGGTGCATGCGCATTCACAGGAGGACTCTTCTACAATAGCTACAACATAGTAATGGTTCAAGATATTCTCCCCGTAGACTATTTTGTCCCAGGCTGTCCTCCACCACCAGATGCAGTTGCACATGCTATATTAAAGCTCCAGAAGAAGGTTCGTAGTGGTGAGTGGAAACCTAGAGATATAGAAGATAAGACTAAGTTAGAGGAACTAATGTCTCCGATTTACAAAAAAGCAGAAGAACATATAGCTGTGTATAATAAGATCAAAGAGAAAATAGAAGTGTAATAAATAGTTAAGCTAGTTATGTTTTACTTTCTTCTTCCTCTTCTTTAGGCTTTAATTCAGGTTTAATTATCCAGATAGGCTTGCTCGGCCTCTTTGAAATATTAGACTCGTCTACCACTTTGAAATCTTTTCTCAATGGATACGTATCTCTTGGCCAGTCTGGGGGGAGTAGTAAATGTCTCAAGTCGGGATGACCTTTGAAGATTATACCAAGCATTTCATGTTCTTCTCTCTCCATGAAATAGGCTGATTTATGTAGATTTGCTATAGAGTCTATCTCTGGTTTTGTTCTAGGCAGACTTACTTCTATAGCAACTAGTTCTCCAGGGTTACTGCTCTGTGTGAAATGATAGACTACTCTAATACTATCTTTTTTTGGTTCATCAATACCACTTATGTTTAAGAGATAATCATAACCACTACTCATTACTCTTAGTACTGCTTCTTTTAGATCACTAGGATCAACTATTATAGAGTAG
>JALTYD010000106.1 GCA_027046525.1 Pyrodictiaceae archaeon | reverse complement strand
ATCATAGACATTTTAAATTTTTCACCCTGGTTGAGAATATGAAGAAAGAAAAACTAGCAATAAAAGTAATGAAAGTAATCTTACTAACAGCTCCACTACTAGTTAAACCAACTGAAGTCATAATAGATTACCCAATACCTAACTCTTAAATAGTAGTACTCTCATGTATTGAGGAAAACTATCGTTTTTTCTATTATACTTTTTTGAAAATATTGCTTTATGGTGAGACTTATTTTTAACTAGCGAGTTAGGGTCTAATACGGGATTTGTTTTGAGTTGTTGTTCTGGTAGTAGTTTGTATGGTTTATTAGGTAGTGGTATTCGTGGTAGTTTTAGTCCTTTTATTCATTGTAGTGTTTTTCGTCGTTATAGTATAGATGCTGTTTATGTAGTATGGGATATTTCTCCGTCGCTGCTAGGAGCTTATACTGTGGGTTTAAGGAATCTCGCTAAGGGGTTCAATGTTACTATCCCGTTTAAAGAAGTTATTGTAGGTTATTTGGATAGTCTGCATGGTGAGGCTAGAGAGATTGGTGTTGTTAATACTGTTGTGAACCGTGGTGAGCTTATTGGTTATAATACTGATTTTCTTGGTGTTATAGAGTGTTGTAGGAGGTTTGTAGATGGTGGTGATAGAGTACTTGTTTTTGGTGCTGGTGGTGCTGCTAGAGCAGCTATTTATGGTTTCTATAAACTTGGTGTTAGTGATTTTGTTGTCCTTAATAGGAGTAGGGAGAGAGCTAAGAGTCTTAGGGAGTGGGCAGGTAAGATAGGTATTGATGTTAGGCTTGGAGATTGGAGTGATGTAGGTAGGTTTGTTGGTTGGGCTAGTGTTATTGTTAATGCTACACCTGTTGGTAGTATTTCTTGTTGTCCTAGTAGTTCTCCTTTCAATGTAGATCTCCTCCATAGAGAGTTGGTTGTTTTTGATATGGTGTATAATCCTCTAGAGACTGTATTGCTTAGAGAGGCAAGGAAGAGAGGATGTAGTATTGTGGATGGTTTGTGTATGCTTATTTGGCAAGCACTTTATAGTGATAAAGTGTGGTTTAATGTAGAGGTTTCTAAGGAGCTCTATGATTATGTTAGAAGAGAAGTTCTTAGATCTGTTAGTGGGTTAGCGGTATAGTGATAGAGTATTACGAGTTGTAGTTAATTATTGGGTTACTGTATTGAAGCAGAGTAGTGGTGGTGACTGGTTTTTTGATTTATTTACTAGTGAGGCTGAGAAGCTTCTTACTAGTATTTCTGGCATGGTTTTTCCGCCTATAGGTGAAGAGTATCTAGGTAGTTGGTGGATTGATAGTTTACCAGATGGTGTTGATGCTGAAGTTGCTGCTGTAGATGGTGGAGGTGGATTTATACAATTTAGTGGAGGAGTTGTCTATATTGTTAGAGCTTATGGATATGTTAGTGGTGGTGAGCCTGAGCGCCTCTTAGAGCTTAAGCTACACTATGTGCGTGATTCTAAAATACTTGATTCTCTCCGTAACTGGCTAGAACTTAGAGTTGCTAGGAGAGTTCTATATAGGCTTAAGAGAGGGGCATTTCTCTTTATGGATGGTAGTCTTAGAAGTACTATTGTTTCATCTCTTTCAAGTATTATGGCTTTAGGGGGAAAGAGGGGTATTTCTAGCTCTTCATTAATATATTCACTATTGTACAGCCTGTATTCAATCATTGAGCTTGTTGAGCTTGTTAGAGAAGCTAAAGATAAAGGTGTTAGTATTGTATATATCTCGAAAGATTCTAGCTATACTGTATTGAAAGAAAAGATTCTATTAGAGAAAATAGCTTCTACGCTTAGTAATGATAAGAGAGAACTCATTATTAATGAATTAGCATGGTATCCTCTTAGCCATAGGAGTAAACTAGCTTATATAAGAAGAGAAGTTAATAGTGCTATGAGGAGTATCTACGATGTAGGACTCGATAAAAGCTATTTCGATCAACACTTTATTGCTGATGTGATTAAAAGTAGACGAGGTTATAGTAAGTTGCTACGTATTCCTCCCTCGAAGACAATGACTAGGTACTTCGATAAGTATAGAGATTTACTAGAGAAAATAGTAGAGTATAGTGTAGATGTCTTAGGTGATGGTAAAGATCTATGGGAGTTTGAAAATGCTTCTAAGAGATTCATAGATAAGCTACCATTAATCCCATCTACTGTATCAAGCTACGTAAAGATAGGTATATTTGATTGGCCCTTCTTGGTTGAAATTCCTTGGCTAGATAAGAAGTTCTTTGAGCCAGGGAGAGAGTTTGTAGATGATTCTAGAGAATTTGAGGAGATAATTAGTGTTATCGTTAATTTCTATGTTGATAGTGCTTTTTACAACGTACCTCTTGTTGTTGCACATAATAATGCTACTATAGATGCAAAGCAACTGGACCTTTATGCGCGATTTCTAGAAAATCTTGCCTATCAATATAATACTCCTCTTAGATCTGCTAGGAGGACATTATTAGCGAGGAAGAGATGAAGAACTATTTTACCAAAAGCATAGTATTCTTGGTTTAGGGATAATTAGTATGTCGAATCTAATTGTCTTTATGTCAGATTTTGGATGGAGCGATCCCTACGTAGGGATAGTTAAAGGTGTTATTGAGAAAATAAGTAGGGGGAGAGTTAGAGTAGTAGATCTTACACACGATATACCAGCTTTTAATATAATTGCTGCTGCCTATGTACTATATACTAGCTATAGGTATTTCCCTCGTAGGAGTGTTTTCCTTGTTGTAGTTGATCCTGGAGTTGGGACAGAAAGAGAGCCAGTAGCTATAGAAACAAAAAACTATTTCTTCGTAGGCCCTAATAATGGTGTATTATTTCCAGCTGCTAGTAGTGATGGTATAGTAGAAGTAAGATCTATTGATAATGAGGCTTTCTTTGTAAAACCTGTCTCTAGAAGCTTTCATGGAAGAGATATATTTGCTCCAATTGCCGCAGTTCTTGCACTAGGTGTACCCTTTGAAACTACTGGTGAGCTTATGCCTTTAAACAAGCTAAAGAAAGTTAAACTTATAGAGAAGTGCCATAGAGACTATGTAGAAGCAAGTGTTGTCTATATAGATCATTTTGGGAATGTGGCATTAGGTTTAGAAGCAAATTGTAGAGAAGAACTATGCAAAGGTGTAGAATCAATCTATGTAGAAACAAACAATGTAGTAGTAGAAGCTAAATGTTTACCAGTGTTCAGCCAGGCATCTCGAGGAGAACTAGTATTCTATGTGAATAGTCTAGGATTCCCAGAGTTAGCTGTTAACCAGGGTAGTGCTGCCGATACACTAGGTGTTAACATAGGCGATACTGTCCTATTGAAGAAGTAGCTAGTTTTATTTAGTGGTGCGGGGGGTGGGATTTGAACCCACGCCGGCCTACGCCAACGGGTCTTGAGCCCGCCCCCTTCGCCCTGGCTCGGGCACCCCCGCTCCACTTGGTACAAATCTAGTAGACACCTTTATGTAGACTTCTCCATTTCTGTTTAATCATCTATTATTTTAGGACAGTAGGGATTAACTGGGCATGAGCTACACATAGGTTTTCTCGCTCTACAATATCTCCTACCCAATGCAATGAGAAATCTATGTGC
>JALTYD010000105.1 GCA_027046525.1 Pyrodictiaceae archaeon | reverse complement strand
GATATATAGATATCTCCTCTCCTAGAAAACTCTAGCATAGATAAGAGCTTACCAGAAGACTCATAGACTATATTTACATCTACACAATTTTCTGACTCAAATAACTCTACTATCTCGTTAAGAGGCTTCTGGGTAGCAATAGCTGCATAAACTAATAGTTCTCCGCATTCTTCTCCGCTTCGTCCATTAAATCCTACATGATATGTAATAGTAACGATTGCTACTACTAGGATAGCTAGGATAAAACGAAGTCTACTACTAATAAGCATATATGCTATCAACTCGCTAGAGCTGTCACTATACACTATGCATAGTAGCCTGGACTGTACTAGACTACGAGAGTACTACTAGATTATACTATGAGTTGCTCTTCTCTTTAACTTACTCTTCTCTTCTTCTATTTTAGCTTTAACACTCTTAACTAAGTCTTCTGGCTTTCTTTCTGGGATATCTCGTCTATCGTCGATCATCAAGATACTTATTATTCTATTTATACCCATCGCGTAGAGCTCATCATGTATAATCTTCAACAAAGAACCTATTTCTGCTAGATCACGTACACTTATTACTGTTGTATCTGGTGTTACAATAGGCTTATACCCTTTATCTTCTAGTATAGCGACTATACGAGCTATATAAGATGAAACACTAGTAGCACCTGTTGGAATAACCTTTATCGATACAATAGGCACTCCTTCTAGCACCATTTAGTTAATAAAACTATTGAAATCTACATAAAGCTAACCACGATTAACTCCTGTTCAATATACTATAGAACTACTTACACTCTACTCTAACTCCTAGATTTGCTAGATCGTTCCAAAATCCTGGATAGGATTTTGAGACACTATATGGAGTTGTAACTCCAATAGGTCTTTCGGATACAAGGCCGAGGAGAGCTGCAGCAAATACTATTCTATGATCGTTAAAACCTTCTAAGACTACACCACCGCTGAGAGAGCCGCATCTACCTCTTATGACTATACATTTTTTCCCACTCTCTTCTCTGACCATAGTATAAGCTCCTATTTTCTTAGCTGTATTGATTATAGCAGTAGCTCTATCACTTTCTTTGTATACAAGCCTCTCGACACAACATATCTTAGACTCGCCACATGCAATCATAGCAATAACTGATGCGAGAGGTGCTAAATCTGGGTAATCATCAATACATATATCAATAGGTTCTAATCTCCTAGGTTTTTCCGCTATGACAAACTCTTCTCCTACTCTAATCTTAACGCCAGCTGCTGATAATATATCAACTATTCTCCTATCAGGGTGGGGTTTGCTGAGCCTATTGCCTTTTACCTTAACTTTTCCTGATATAGCACCAGCTACTAGAATTGTAGCTATACTGCTCCAGTCGCTAGGCACACTATAGTCTATTGGTTTAAGTGGTCCTTCTACTTCTAACAATCTATAGTTATTATCAACTTTAATTCTAGCTCCGAATTCTCTCAGAACATCTATAGTAGCATCAACATATCCTCTCGATGAGATACGAGCAACACTAATAACTAGTCCTTTATCAAGCTTTACTCCCAGCAAGAGAAGTGCAGAGAGGTATTGACTAGACTCCCATGCATCCACAGTAGTAGTACTTCCCCTGACTGGGCCTTTAACACTGTGCGGTGGACAGCAACCTCTTGATAAAATGTACTCTACTCCTAGACTACCTAGAGCTCTAAGTAAACCAGCTATTGGTCTTCTATTCAGCCCTTCTTCTCCATAGAGTAGAATAGGTCTATCGAGTAATGATGCAATAGCTGTTGCAAATCTAATAGTAGTACCTGATTCTCTGCAGTATAGACTAGGCTTCCACGCAAGCTCTCTACTAGGTACTTCAATGACAGTATAGCTAGGTTTTACTTCTACTTGTGCTCCTAATGATTTAACAATATCGAGTGTTACATATGTATCATCCGAGTAGAGAGGATTAAGTACTCTAACTCTTTCACCAGCTAGTAGTGCTGCAAAGAAAGCTCTATGAGTATATGTTTTTGATGGGGGAGCATTTATCTCTCCATTAGCTTCACTAGGCCATACTCTACATAGACTCATATATAGCTCTCTCCACAAACAGTAGACTAGAACATGGGTATATAGAAGTAATGTATTACATAGGTTCTTCTCACGCTGGGTTAGGAGTAGTAAATGCAATTGGTAGTAACGGACTAGGAGCTTGTATAGCTCTCGACCTCTGGACCTCTGTAAGATTAAAAGAATGTAATAGATTAGAGGGCTCTATAAGAGTCAGAGGTAGAAATATAGAAGTAGATAAAGAAATACTTAGTGCAATCGTAGACGTAGTAAAAGAATATACTGGTATAAGTATAAAAGGAATCTGTGTCGAAGGAGAGACCATTATACCATTCAGAGCAGGCCTCAAAGGTAGTAGTTCACTAGTTAATGCAATAATAGAAGCTGTCCTCAAAGCACATGGGAAGAATATAGATATTGAAACACTCGCACTACTAGGCGTTGAAGCATCTAAGAAAGCTAATATTACAATTACTGGAGCTCTCGACGACCACTTAGCAGTGAGTGGGTGTGGTGGATATGTTACAAATAACCAGCAGAAGAAAATAGTCGCACATACACCTACTCTAGAAGGATATGTTGCTATTTCAATACAAAAGGAAGTTGATATAAGAAGTATTAATCCAGGTCGTTTTACAGAACATAGTACACTGTATAGAATAGCATGGGAGCTAGCTAGAAATAACCACTGGTGGGAGGCAGCTATTATCAATGGGATAGCTTCATCACTAGCTCTGAACCTGGAGATAGAACACTTAGCCGAAGTCTTTTCAATTAATGGAGTAGTAGCTATTGGGGTTTCAGGTAAATCACCAACGATCTACATTATAGCTACTAATAAGAAAGCACTAAAGAAAGCTACTATGTTCTTAAAGAATGAAATTGGTGGACAAATTATAGTAACAAAACTACTAAGCTGTTCTGGGGAGGCGACATAGAGTGCTAGGAAAGCTTTTTCGTGTTTCATTATTTGGCGAGAGTCATGGAAAATATGTAGGTGTCCTCGTAGAAGGTGCACCTCCTGGAATACCCTTAACAGAACAAGATATTGCTCAAGAACTAGCTAGGAGAAAACCTGGTGTACAATATACTAGCCCTCGGAGAGAAGAAGACATACCTGAGATACTAACTGGAGTATATAGAGGATATACTACTGGAGCCCCTATTGTTATAATTGTTAGTAATAGAGATATAGATAGTAGCTGGTACGAGAAAGTAGTCAGATTCAAACCTAGGCCTGGGCATGCCGATTTTACTGAAAGACTAAGATCAATAGGGTTTAGAGATTATAGAGGTGGTGGATATCAATCGGGGAGAATAACTGTAGGTATTGTTGCAGCAGGTGTAATCGCAAAGAAGATTCTAGAGGAACACGGTATTAGAGTTTTATCGTATCTAAGATATCTAGGCGAGATAGAATGTAGAGTTGAAGCAAACAAGTTAGAAGAATTAGTTACAGAATATATACAGACGAGAATACCATGCCCAGATGACACATCTAGGAAAGAAATGGAGAAACTACTAGAAGAACTAGTACGTGTAGGAGATAGTGTTGGTGGCATAATAGAAACA
>JALTYD010000104.1:1824-3616 GCA_027046525.1 Pyrodictiaceae archaeon | reverse complement strand
AGCAGATGTTGTCCTAGTAGCTAGTCCTGCTAGAATAGAAGACATGATAAACATCAGTAAGCCAATGATTAGAGTTACTTACGAACTAAAAGTCTTAGAAGGCCCAACAGTAGAAGAACTTGTCGACCGCCTTCTAGAAAAACACTCAATACCCGTCTTCTAGACTCAATATTTTAATCTTCGAGAATATTATGCTTAAATACCATGGGTGAAAGCAGCCTGCCCAAGAAGAGAAGAGAACCTCGTGAAGAAACTAGAAAAGATATACCACTACCAAATGAAGAAGAAGGTACAATGATATGTGTAATTACTAGACTACTAGGAGCAGATTATCTAATGATACGTTGCCAAGACGGTGAAACAAGAAAAGCAAGAATCCCCGGTAGTTTACGTAGGAGAATGTGGATGAAAGAAGGAGACATAGTACTAGCAGCACCATGGGATTTCAAACCAGATAGAGCAGATGTTATCTATAGGTACTCAAAGGGAGAAGTACAAAAACTAGTAGAAAAAGGCCTAGTTAGTAAAGAGTTGCTAGAACTAGCAGAAGAACTAGAATAGCTCTCTATCCTACAAAGAGGTGTAAGCTGTCTGGTAGACAAGTATAGGAAGAGAATCAAAGATAAAGACTACTTCGAGACAGTCGAAGAAGTATGGGATAGACAGACACTACTAGCTGCCTACGAGGTAATGCGTAGACTAAAACTAGATCGATTCACAGGCGTTGTAAGTGCTGGTAAAGAAGCTAGAGTATATAGAGCAATAGGTAGAGATGGAAAAGAGTACGCAGTAAAAATATACTTAACTGCGACTGCTGAGTTTAGAAAAAGTATACAGAAATACCTACTAGGCGATCCACGTTTCCAGAGAATAGATACCTCGAGTACTAAGAAGCTTTTTATGGCATGGGCGCGTAAAGAATATAGAAACCTACTGAAGATGTCTTCTGTAGGTGTACGTGTACCTAAACCCTACCTAGTATACCAGAATATAGTCGTCATGGAATTTATAGGCCGTCAAGGATATCGAGCTCCTCTACTCCACGAAATCTATAATGAACTAGATAGCGAAGAACTATACTCGATATACGAGATAATGGTAGAAGAATATAAAAAGATATATTGTTGTGCTGGACTAGTACACGCTGACTATAGCGAATATAATATAATGTACCTAGATGGAGAAATATATATCATAGATGTAGCACAAGCAGTATCTACTTCTCATCCAAACTACCTAGATTTCCTGAAACACGATATAGGAAACATATACAGATTCTTTACTAAGCAAGCGAAACTCAAAATACAAAATCTCGAAAACCTAATGAAGGAGATAATTGGGTGTAAAATAGTATGCCCGAAGAAATAAGACCGCCAGAAGGTGGATCAAAAATAGTATTTGGTGCATTAAGACTCTATGCTAAGCTACCGCCAGAACGTATAGGAGTGTTGATAGGAGAATCAGGTAAAGTAAAACTAGAGATTATGAGAAGAACTAGGACTAAGATAGTAGTCGATAGTACTACTGGAATGGTTATAATCGAGCCTGAGACAAACGATGTCCCTCCATTCATGGTTATGAAAGCACAAGAAGTGATAAAAGCAATATCATACGGATTTAGCCCTGAAAAAGCAATGAAGCTACTAGATGATGATAGAGTACTAATAGTAATAGATCTTAAACACTATGTTGGAGACCACCCTAACCATCTCCAAAGAATAAAAGCTAGGATTATAGGCGAGAAAGGCAAAGCCCGTAGAACAATAGAGCAGATGACTGGAACATACATCAG
>JALTYD010000104.1:0-1814 GCA_027046525.1 Pyrodictiaceae archaeon | reverse complement strand
CTAAAAGAGCTATCGAGATGTTAATAGAAGGAAGACAGCATAATACAGTCTACAAGTACTTAGATCGTGAAATGTTCAAACTGAGACGGAAGCAAATGACTAGACTCTGGGAATAGCTACTATCTTTCTACTCATTATTCAGCTCTATAGAATGCCTAATTATCTAATAAATAGCTATTGTAACTCTAAGATAAACCTAATAGAGACTTACAAACTGAAGATATACCTGGTTATCTAAATGCCAAATATAACTCAGCTAATCTCTACATTATCTAAGAAAGTAGACCCGGATAGAGCATATAGACTTCTAACAAACATAACTAGTCTCCATAGGATACAGGGATATAGAGAAATAGTAGATGCTGTAAAGCTAATTGCAGAACTACTAGACGAAGAAGGAATAGAGAATAAACTAGTAGAGTATAGTCAGCTAGGATTATGGCATAGATGGGGATTTTGGGAGCCAAGAGGATGGATACTAAAACACGCAAGAATTGAAGTAAAAACAAAAATTGGATGGAAAGAAGTAGCATCAACAGATACTACACCGCTAGTAGCAGTAGCTCATACACCTCCTGGCGACTATGAGGGAGAAGCACACATAGTCGAAAAACTAGCGACTAGTTCAGAGAAAGACTACATACCAATCCTAGTAGGATTCGATAGAGTAGACTATGCAAAATACGCCGACTATTATGGAGCAATCCTACTCACTCATACAGGTCCTGGAGTGAGATACTGGTCATTATTCCCAGCTCCTTTCGCAGAGAAGCCAAAGACACCAGCAGTTAGTATTCCATGGAGAGAAGCAAGCCAGCTCTCTGGCAAGAGAGTAAGAGTAGAAGTAGAAACAGAATATACAGAGAGTATAACTCCAGCTCTAAAAGCAACTATAGGCGATACATCAGCTCCATCACTTTTACTAGTAGCTCATATATGTCATCCTAAGCCAGGCGGACATGACAATGCTAGTGGAGTAGTAGTTTCAACAGAAGTAATAAATCTACTCAAATATATGAAAGATGTCTCTACGAAGATCTCTGTAGAACTACTAATAGCTCCAGAATACATGGGATATGCAGCAGCACTCGACAATAAACTAATCCAACACCACTCTACAATAGCAGTAATAAGTATAGACATGGTAGCAGCTAATCTCAAACTAACAGGTGGCTGTCTAAGACTCTTTAACAGCCCATATACAGTACCGTCTCCTCTAGATCCAGTACTAGATACTATACTTAGAAAGACACAGGGCGAAAACTATTGTGGCTCAGGATTATACACATATGGTAGTGATCACGACCTAGCAATCACTTATGCCGTACCAGGCTCATTACTTAACGAATGGCCAGATACATACTACCATACAAGTCTAGATAAACCGAGCAACATAGACCAAGAAAGAATAACAACAATTACATCATCTATAGCAACAGCAATAGCTATTACTGCTAACAAAATAAACAATCTCCATCAACTTGCAGAGCTACAAGTAAAACAACATACAAGCCTTCTACTAGAAAACATCATTTCACAAGAAAAATATACACTAGAGAACAATCCAATAACTAGCTATACCAAGAAAGTAAAACAGAAAATAAGAAGAACCATAGAAGGAGAACATACTCCCCCGGAACCCCTACTAGGTATTAGACCAGTTATATCTAAACGATACCTATACATGCTGTACAGAGATAAACAGTACACTGAAGAGATACTGAGTCTTCCAGCAAGAGAGTATACAAAGCTACAAGAAGCAGCTGTACTAGCCACTAGTATCGGCGAATATGATGAAGCAATAAAACATATAG
>JALTYD010000103.1 GCA_027046525.1 Pyrodictiaceae archaeon | reverse complement strand
CTCTAAAGACTGGAGAGAAATGGATAGCTGATGAAGCTGAAGAAATAAAGAATCTATCTAGGCAGCTAGTCTTAGAAGTAGATGAGCATAGGATAAGAGTAGTAGAAGCATCTGCAGCGAGACACTATTGGCAGACAATAGCGTATATAGTACCAGATAAGTATGAGTTTAGAGGTAGAGATCATGACTCTCTTGATCCTGTGAATATTTCTCTAAACTATCTCTATGGTGTACTCTATAGCGAGGTTTTTCGAGCACTAGTAGTTCATGGACTAGACCCGTATCTAGGATTTCTACATACTCTGAGGAGTGGTAGTCCATCACTAGTATTTGATTATTCTGAGATGTTTAAGACTAGTTGTGTAGATTCACTAGTAGTAGAACTACTCGTTGGAGAAAAGATAAGTATTGAAGTAGAAGATACTGGTTTCTTATCGCATAATACTAGGCGTAGATTGATTGAGAAGTTCTATGAGTGGATTAGACGTAGAGTAGCTACTAGGAAGAGAGAAACTGAGCAGTTGAGGAGATATATAAATCTCTATGCTAGGAGACTAGCACAAGCACTGAGGACAAACTCTAGCTATGAAGGATTTGTAGAGGTTTATAGACTATGATTATACTAGTAGCATATGATATAACTAGGAGTGATAAGAGAGATAGAGTAGCAAAAATTCTACAGTCTATGGGTTTATCGAGGCTTCAGAGGAGTTTATATGCTGGGCGTGGAGGAATAGCATTAGCTCGAGATATTGCTAGAGTACTAGAGAAGATAGTAGATAAAGCAACAGATGTTGTAGATATTGTAGTACTACCAGAGAATAACTGGTATAATAGGATAGTAGTAGGGAGTGGGAGGAGGAGAGTACCTGGAAATGCACCTATACAGAATACAGCAGTCGTATAGTAGGTATATACAAGTAACACTAGTAAAAGAATATGAATGGTGTAAAACAATACCATGGATAATAGCGAATACAGCAGTAGAACCTCCATTGACACCATCGATGCAGGATGGAAAAGAAGTACATAATAGGATAGAACTAGCAGAACAAATAGCAGATTCAAGAAAACTAGCAAAATATACCGTAGAAGCAGTACTAGTATCGAGGAGGTATAGAGTAGTAGGTCTTATAGATATACTATCGATAGATCCACCGATGGTGATCGATATAAAACAGACAAATAAGAAGCCGCCGAAGAGCCATATAGCGCAACTAGAAACATATACTCTACTAGCATGGACAAATAATATACCAGTAGAGAGAGCCGAGATTGTAAACCACGAGAAGAAGACAATATACAAGCTAGAAGTAACAGACTATGTACTAGAGAGAGCAAAAAAGAGGATACAAAAAACATGGCGTATAATTCAGCAGCCAGATCCTCCACTAGTACAACAGCCAGTAGAGAAGTGTAGTTATTGCCGCTATAAGACAAGATGCCCGAACTATCTATAGAGAGATAGTATCTTAGACTTCTGTGTAGAGTTCTCTATAGAGTTCTACTAGTTGTTTGAGTAGTTCTCTAGCTTTCTCGGTCACTCTATAGTAGCCACTACCTAGGTGTTCAAGTAGTTCTATACTACTAAGATATGATAGTATCCACTGGATTTCTGCTAGCTGAGGATCATCTAGTCTAATTTTATCTTTTCTAGCAGAGACTTCTAGTATGGATTCTAGGACTCTAAATCTCCCTTTATCTATTGTTATTGGTATTGGTGGTAGCATAACTGTCTGCTTCATAGCTTCATGTCTATAGTAGGCTGCTACTGGAGCAGATAACATTGCTGCTATTAGTATAAATCCTGATTCTGGCTTGAACCCGCCTGTAGCATTGAGATATACTAGTTTTCCAAGTCTATTTATCTCTGTAGTATCTTCTCGTACAAGTTTTACTAGTTCTAAGAGTCCTCTCCAGAACTCTCTACCGAGGTGTTCTACTATCCTTGTATCTACTTCTATACTACTACATTTTTCTACTAGATATCTACGTAGTATATCAGCAGATATTTGTCCTTCTGGTGTACCACTAGTATACAGTATGAATTTATCTACACTACTACAGTTACTACTAAGTACCCAGTCCATTGTATTTAATTCTGCACTCATAGTATTAGGATTATTATCAACTAAGCTGAATAATAGATCTAGACAGTCTTTCTCTCTTGATAGTTCTCTACATTTATCTCTATCGTATCTAGATGGATCAGTACAGTATCTGAGATAGTCCCTACATTTATCTACTACCTCTCTACTATACTCTTCGAGTATGTTTCTATTACCTAGCTGTAGTAGTGCATTACGTAGTATACTTGTACCTACAACAACTAGATGTACTTGTGTAGTCAATAGAGAACACCTAGGTAGGAGTTATATTACTACATCATATATGAGTATATAGTTACTAGTACTAATGAATATTTAAGATAGCTAACTAGTACTAGTATAGGAGTTCTCTTCTTGACTACTAGTATACTATTAACTGTATGGGGTAATCCTTTCGAGTGGAGAGAAGCAGAATATATACTTAGTTCTAGAAGGTATAGAGCAAGAACTACACTTAATAGTTTTATAGAAGATGTAGACTATGTACTCCTAGTAGTACCAGATTCTCTAGCATCAGCAGATGGTAGAGAGTGTAAACCAAGAATCTTCAATAACTCGTGGAGACCTAGTAGGTATAGTGATATTATTGAGAGAGCAGAAAAACTAGCTAGAGAATGGATTATTGAATGTGGAAGTCTAGGAGAAGATCTAGAGAAGATATACTTTAGAGTAGCACCTAATACAGGAACCTATAACTGGCTAAGTTTATATCCTGGTAGAGCAACACCATTCGATATATATGGCTCATATCTACTATACTATACTACTTCAGCACTACTAGAGCTAAGCCCAGGAGACCTAGTAGTAAAAGTAGACTTAACACATGGAATAAACTACATGCCAGTACTACTGGGAGAATTAGCACTAGTAGTAGCAGCTATCTATACACTAGCTGGAGGTGGAAAAGTAAGACTAGAAGTATATAATAGTGAGCCCTACCCAAGGAGAGTTAAACAGATAGAACCAATACTAAAGATACATAGAGTAGTAGAGTATACACTAGATGAAAAGAGAGCAGCAATACTCCTCCTCGATCAGATAGCTAGACTAGGTAGAAGAGAGAGTATAAAAGTAGTAGAACTTAGTAGAGATAGAGAGATACTAGAAACAGCTATAGAGTATAGAAAAACTGCAAATAAACTATATAGAGAAGCTCTAGTCGGAGTTGGAATATATCTATCATCAGCACCACTAGCAGCAGCCTACTATTCTATAAAAGAATGGAGAAATAAAAAGACTAAAGAAATAATAAATATGATGAAGAGAGTATACTGTAGTAGTATAGAAGAACTAGTAGACTATAGAGTAGAGGGAGAGAGAATAGTTATAGAGTGGAAGTATCCTCCACTCCTCTATGATACACTAGCACTACTATCAGCATCAGCAATAGCAGACTATGTAGCACAGATAGGTAGGAAGCACCTAGTAGAAAAACTAGAACAAGAAGGACTAGAACTAGAGTATCTAGAGAGAATACTAGAAGAACTAGAAGGTTCAATAAAATGGATCTCAAAGAGAGAACTTGATAATATAAGAGAAGGAT
>JALTYD010000102.1:1546-3654 GCA_027046525.1 Pyrodictiaceae archaeon | reverse complement strand
GATTCTAGACTCAGAGAAGAATAGTAGCTCAGTAGACTATCTAGTCTATACACCATATGGTGCTGAAGGATATATGACTCCAAACTACTACTGGGCTCCTGGACTACTAGCTCCTATGCCTATCCAGGGCAGATACTGGACAGTCTATAGTCCTTCTCTAGATAAACCCAGAGAATATGCTAGACTAGCAGTTGAGAGAGCTATTTCAGAATATCTTATCGATAACTCTGGATTCTGTAGATTCCATAGAAAATGGGTCGAGAAGATACTAGAAGAATTATATAGAGTAGAGTATAGTATCGAGAGTAGTCTAAGAAGACATGCAATAGCTACTCTAAAGACAATATATATGTATCAGCTCGAGGCAGGCTCAGAGCCTAGGCCGTGGGAGTCTAAGAGAGCTAGAGAAGTTATAGCACTACTCGGAGAAGAACTTGGAGAAAGAGAATGGACTACTAGATTCTTCGGAGAAGATGGTGCGAGAGAATGGTGGAGTTTATTCCTAGAAGAAGTAGAGAAGATACTAGGAGTATCTAGATAGCTACTACTCGTATCTCAGCGCTTCAGCTGGTGGTATTTTTGATGCTCTATAAGCTGGTAGTAGACCTCCGAAGATACTTACAATTAGTGTTAGAGATAAAGTCTTAACAAATAGTGATACTTCGAATGCTGGACTAGCTTTTATAACTATTGTTTGAATACCTCTAATAACCATACCTTGTCTAGCAAGTACCTCTGCAGCAACTACACCTATACTCATACCTATTAGCGAGCCTATAATCCCCATGATTAGTGATTCTAGTAGAATCATAGCCATTATACGTCTACTCGTAAAACCAATAGCTTTAAGAACACCAATTTCACGTGTACGCTCCATAACTGATGTGATCATTGTAGCAGCAATACTAGTTACTGCTACTGCAAATGCTGCTCCACCAGCTGCTATAGTGACGAATCTCATAGCTGCTGTAATTGTAGATACTACTCTCGAAATCTCCACTAGTGATACTACTGCTACTCTCTCTTGGTATATCTTCCTTAGATAGCGTGTAGTATTTTCGACGTATACCGGATCCTCCATTACCATCATAACTCCACTCCATTCTTTCATCCCAAATAGCTTCTCTCCAGCCTCCATCGGGAGGAGCACTAGTGTATCTGGGTTAACAAAAAAGGCATTACCGAACTCTCCTAGTACACCTCTTATTAGCAGATTTACTCTCTTCTTCTCTACACGGAGACCTTCTATCTCGTAGTAGTCTATGCTTATTATGTCGTTGAGTCTATAGACTGCTCTACCTTCTTCATCGTGAGCTATATACCAGCCTACAACAGCTTCTATGTAGCGTGCTCTACTAGGTTTATCTCCTTCGACAACCTCTAGCTTGCTAAGTGCGCGAAAGAAGATATCAGGATCTATCATGAATACTGTGACATCTACTATATCGCCTCCTCTCCTAATCTCTGCTCTAAAACTGTAGTAAGGCGCTACTACTTCGACACCATCTAGTCTCTCTAAGAACCTCAGATCGTCGTTATCGAGTGTATAATCAGCTCCTGGTAGTAGTATTATTAGGTTCTGTCCCAGCCCCTCTAGCTGTTCTAATACAAAGCTAGAATAGCCCTCAACTACACTTAGTATAGAGACTAAAGCTAGGGGGCCAATTGCTATACCTATTATAGTCAGTAGGCTTCTAGTTCTCCTCTCAGTAAGAGATCGAGAAGCTAGTACTAGTGTGTCATAGAGTTCACTTAGAGTAACTCTAGGCAACCACGTAGGCCGCTTCACTTCCAGGCTCCCTCTAGTTCTCTCCTAGACCTCTTCTTCATGACTACTATAAATAGAGCTACACCAGTAGTTACAGATAAAGCTATTATGAGTATAGCCCATCCTCTAACAGCTTCTACAACGCCACCTTCAACTCTCGGAGTCTCTGTAATATTAACTTCTACCACTCTAACAGAAATCTTTTCTAGCACTTTGTAGAGTCTACCGTAGAAGTCTCTATACTCTACTACTAGCTCTACCCACTCAGGAGCCTTGTTGAGCCTAGCTGATAGCTTGAAGGGAGACTCTACAGCAGCCTCTAGAGTGCCTAATAATAGAC
>JALTYD010000102.1:0-1536 GCA_027046525.1 Pyrodictiaceae archaeon | reverse complement strand
CTCTCCCCGATATCTGGTAGAGAGACTTCCACAGAATAAGCATCTTCAACTCCCTTGTTTTGTAAAACACCCTCTACTTCTAGAGTACCATTCATCCACACAGCAGAAGCTTCTACAATTTCTAGCCTAGTTTCTGGCAACAATATAGTAGCTATCGTAGAGTTGTAGACATGTAGACCTCCTAGAGGATCTTCGTAGACTAGTACTAGTAATCCCGAGAATGTATAGGTTTCACTACCAGCGAGCCCCGCAGGGTTATAGACTAGTGTGTATTCTACAGACTTAGTGACTCCAGGTGATAGCTCGTCTAAGTGCTTAGTAGATACAACAGGAAACGCTGAAGGAGTCTGAGATACAAGTGAGACATAGATGTTACGAGCAGGAGCAACTCCAGTATTAGTAAGGTTAACTTCTAATGTAGCTCTACCCGCTCTGAGATCAACATACTCTGGTACTTTCACCTCGACGAAGCCTACATAGCCATGTAGTGGGAGAGAATATTTCTCCTCGGCGTAGAGCCTACTGCCATGTTGATCTCTTAGAACTACTCTAACAGTCACATTATAGACACCAGGTTCTACACCTTCTTCGATACCAATACTTGCTACGTATAGTCCTACTTCGCCAGTCGTAGCAAGTAGTCTCTCTACGAGAGCTCCTAGAGGCTCGCTAGGAGCTAGTAGCTCTTCTTGCTGAGGGAGAGCTACAACTAGTCTATCTCCATCTTGAGGATCTAGTAGACCCTCTGGTAGTTCTAGGACTACGTAGGGCATAGAGATTATCTCTTCGTGTCTCTTCTCTACTACAACTAGTAGTTTACTAGCCGAAGAGCCGGGTGTTGGCTGTGTAAGCCACATAAGCCCTAGAACTTCTACAGCATCACTAGGGCTAGCTACTAGTAGTGATACATTGTTAGATACACTGAGCTCTACGTAGGTGTTGTAGACTGTGTAGACATAGTAGACCTGTATTCTAAGCAATACCTTATCTCTAGAGCTTCCCTCTCTGAGAGAGAGATATGCTATTGCTCTACATGAGCCACCAGCATCTATAACGCTACAGGGATCTGGCTGCTTTGTAACAGCTACACCAGGTGATAGAGGCTCTATTGAGACTCTAACACTAGAGACAGAGTCTCGGCCTGGGTTATAGACTACTACTTCTAGTGTAGCTTCCTCAGAACCCCAGTAAGCTCTAGAAACACGCTCACCTAGCTGGCTAATCCATTGTACCGAGAGTATCTCGAGTCTTGGAGCTAGCTCTTCTACACTCCATACTCTTACCTTAATTTCTAGGCTCTGCTGCGAAATACTAGTAGTCTCTTCAGCTCCTACACTATAGGCTATTAGAGCTGTAATATTTGTAATACCAGGTTCTACACCTGGAGGTACATCTATTCTTAGTTCTAGACTACAGGAGGAGCCGGGAGGTAGAGCTACTTCTAGACACTCTCCACTAGCTCCTAGCACTACTAGGCCTCCAGAGTCTACAATAGAAACACCTACTAGCCTAACAGGGTCTGGAGCTCTATTTACT
>JALTYD010000101.1 GCA_027046525.1 Pyrodictiaceae archaeon | reverse complement strand
GATTAGTTATGTAGTTTTGTCTTCTACTATCATTATGCTGCAATGCTAATTAGTTCTAGTATCTGTTCTTTTGATAAACCTAGATTAATAGCAGATATTATAGCAGTTATATCTTCTGCATTAAGCAGTAGAAACTCCATTATAGATGAGACATACCAGTTCTCTAGTGGATCACTTAGCGAAAACCTACTCGCTACTAGTCTTAATCTTTTACGTATTGAATGGACTACTTGATCAAGGAAACTTATTGTTTCTTCTACTGGAACACCATATGTAGATGATGATAAAGCCTGTCTAAGTAGAGACTCATAGTCAGTCTCTCCGAGAGCTGATAGTAGTTTTTCTTTTTCTATCTTACAACTCCTTACTAGTTTGTAGAGTTTCTCTATTAGAGGTGAGCCTTTCTGTGCAATCAAAGATGCTCCAGCAACACTACGTAGACTGTATATATCCAGTCTCATACAAATAATCTGTTCTGCTGGTGTACCTATAACAATCTCAAAAGCCTCCAAGAACGACTGCAGAAGCTCTACATCTAATGCGAGAGATAGAGGAGCATCAGGTACTTCTTCTAGTATAGCTGAGGCATATTCTAATCCTAGTGTTTTTAGTATCGATGGTAATGCAGCTAGGCCTCTCTCTGAGGATAGATCAATGAACTTTTTTACAATATCTAGTTCTGGTTCAGCTAATTTTGCGTATTCTATACTCCTACCCTGCCTAAGATACGATGAGATAAGAGATAAGTCTCGTGCTAGGATAACCATATTGTATGCATATATTATTGGTTGCGACGATGAAGGAGCTATTTTAGCAATATTTTCGTACTCTTTTGTAAGCATCCTATATGCTGCATATTCTACCTTGTCTAGAGTAATAGGGCCCTCTATATACTGTGCTAAGATGGTACCAGGTATAATTGATAGAAATTCTGCTACACTAGTTTGCCCAGCTAGTGTAGTAATATCATGTGCTAGTCGAATAGCTCTTGTTCTAGAAGATATGAGGAGTGGTGGTAGTCTTTCTTCGGGCTTATAATCTATCTCTCTTGAGATCAAGGTTTTATTGCCTCTAGGAGTCTACTGATAGCTTTCTCTAGAGCTTTTTCCTTATTCTCTTCGGCGAGTCTATAGAGTCTGTTTTTCTCATCTTCTAATCGTTTACCAAATTCCTTGTCGAGATTTTCTAAAAGAGTACTAATGCTGTCTTTTGCTTCATCTATGATAGTTTTTATGAGAGAGTCTGCTTCGTTTTTTATTTTTGTTGCATATGTATCTGCTTTTTCTAATAACCTAGAGGCTTCGTTCTCAGCTGTTCTCTCTAGATCTTCTATCTTTTTCTCTACAGCTTCAATCTCCTTGAGGAATTTATTAAGTCCACTCCCCTCATGTACAGATACCATTCTTAATCCCAGAACATTCTCTCAAATAGTGGATTTTAAAAAAATCGATAATTTATTAACATTGTTTGTTACAATATTTATACTACATACCTAGAATAGACTAGGTAGCCTGTATGTGCAATCATAGTTGTTCTTGGTCTTAATGCATCTGCATGAGGTTCATACTCTCTCAGCATAACCTCGTACACTCTAGTGCTGATCCAATGTGTCCTAGACTCTAGTACAGCTAGTAGCCTTGAAGCTTGGTTAGTTGTAGGTGTAAAGAAGATAGCACCTGCTGATGGTTTTAAGGCTTCTTCCAGAGCTTCTACGACACTCCAGGGATCAGGAATATCTACTATTGCAGCATCTATGTCTCTTTCATCGATACCTAATCTAGCATCTTTATTCTTTAGAATAACTCTGTGGTGAACACCTATCTTCTTTAGGTTTCTCTGAGCTACTTCTATCATGTCTCTCCTTATTTCGTAGCTATATACTCTACCTTCTTCTCCTACTATCCCTGCTAGGAGAGCAGTTGTAAAACCACTTCCTACACCTATTTCAACTACTTTATAACCAGGCTTAATGTCGAGGAGTACAAGGATCATGCCATGGTCTTTAGGATATATGACTTGTGATTTACGTTTAAACCCCTTCTCTATGAAGTCGATAAAACTTGGTTTGAGGAGATACAGTTTTAGGCCGTTAGGTAGAGTTATATGTGAACCATATTGCTCGCCTACTATGTTGTGGAAAGATATTTTACCTATGTCTGTTTCAAAGAACTCATTTTCTCGGACTTTTACAATAAAGCGTCTACGATTATCAATATATATGAGAACATAGCACCCATAATCTATAGTATCTACACATATGGTCTCTTTGTTAGACACAACCCTACCCACAGTCAATAGTATGTAGAAAAGACTTAACTATATTTAGGATAGAGTACTTGAGGCTACAGGGATAAAAAATCTACTAGGGGATGCCTAAGATGAATAAATGGCTAGTAGTAACACTTACAATAGCTATCTTGGTAGCCAGTATATTAATATACCTAGTTTATTATAGAGAAAGAGTAACTACTAGCAGTGATCTAGAGAATTTCTTACCCCAAACTCTTGCAGATAGATATAGAATAATCGAGCTAGTCGTAGGAGAAGATGCTATCAAGATGACAAAATCTATACATTGGAATCCTAGTAGAATAGCACCTATTGATGCTATTATAGCTGTTTATGATGATGGTACAAGAGTATGGATTAGTAAAATAGATAATGCATGTAGAGTTGTTGAGACTATGGCTAGTAAGATGCAGGAGTACGAGGATAGACTTCCGTATACAGTACCTGTTCAACACAGTATTAACGAAAGAGATATCTATCTATCACTAGATAAACGTAGTGGACAATTACACGCTTTTTGGTGTATTAATGAAAAAGTACTAATATGGGTAGAAGTAGGATCCTCTGGTGTAGATGGACTACTTGAATTTCTCAGATAACAGACAAGCCACTACACTATTATAGATTAATTTGTAAATATTATTTACCTATGGTATGATGAACGCGCCGGAAGCGAACCCCGGACGGAGGCTCTAAGCTGATGGCGTAAGCCGGGTTGGCTGACTTTTCTCTGCGTATCATTTATGCTGAATCTTCTAGTGCTTCGTCTCTTGGTTTATTTACTGGCTTATTGTATGTAGTTAGGTATTAACGCTGTATTTATACAGTATTTATAGCAAATCTACCCTATAACGCTGCTACTTAGTCTATATAGGATACGGTGAGTAGTATGAGTACAATAGATTATATAGATGGTATCAAAGAAGATGAAACTACTGAAGAGCTTCCACTAAATAGTTTAGCTAGTAATTTTAATTGTAATACAGGAGTAATTGAGCATAGAATTGAAATAGACGATCTATGGGATCTTATTAAAAACATCTTGGAAACAACTAGGTATACTGGATATATCTGTCTTCACTACGATGATGGAAAACTGTTCAAAGGAGTAGCAGTTGATGGTGTAATCATAGGAGCATATCTATATGACAAGAACCAAGAACTCTATGGAGTTAAAGCTCTCTTCTACGTTGAAGAGAATGGTGGAACAGGGCTTGTACGATATAAGGTATCTACTATAAGGGAAATTCTCGAAGCATCTTGAGTGCGATAATATGTAGATTAATTTATTCATATTTGTGCTATTTTCTCTTAGTTTTCTAGAGAGTACAGCCATTAAGTAAGAAGAGAATCGTAGTTATTTAGTAC
>JALTYD010000100.1 GCA_027046525.1 Pyrodictiaceae archaeon | reverse complement strand
TCTCTAGCAGGTCTCGCTCTCGCTATAGCATAGATTACTGTATGCTCACCTAGATATAGTAGCTTTATACGAATAGATGCAACTGCTCCCTCTGTTCCAACAACCCAGGATGCCCACTCAGCATCTACAACCTCTAGTCTAGGTTTAGGCTTCTCTAGTATAGCTACTGGTAGTTCTTCCTCAACAAGTGCTTCTAGCCTATAACCCTGCTCTCCTACTAGGATATAGCGTATGTGAACCAACATCGAGTAGTTACCTGGCTCAGCCCACTCACCTATTGTAGCCTCTAGAGTAGCTTCTACTGCTTCGCCATAGCCGAGTGCTACTTGATCTAATACTACTCTAGTTGTTGATAGATTAAGCCAAGGTGGAGCTTCTACGACTTCTAGCACTATAGCCTCTAGGATGTATTCTCCACGGTTAACAAAGACTATCCTATAGTCAGCACCTATTTCGCCTGGATAAGCAGCCGAGCCAGTCCATCCAGCGTATTCTACTGAGATACCTGGGCTAGCTTTAGGCACAATCTCGATCTCTACTACTCCCTCATAGTATTGTATAGTCATGACACCCTCGCGAGATACTACTAACTCTAGGTGTAGCTCTACCTGGTAGAGCCCTGGCTTAGTCTCTTGGTCTACATCAATACCTATAGTTATCTCTAGAAGATCTGTATAGCCTATAGCAGCATCTTCTACTGCTACAACTACTTCATCTCGACCATCTATCGATAGGCCTGGAGGAAGTCTAAGCACAGCTCTATAGCCTACTATAGTAGCTTGCTCTTGATTCTCTAGAACTACTACTAGTGGATAGTCTATAGCACCAGGAGGTGGAGGTCTTATAGCCCACCCAGCTTCTACTATACCTAGCCTATAAGGTGGAGGTTCTTTCACCTCTACGTATATTACTTGCTTCCAAGACTTCTTGGTGGTAAAGCTAGTAGTATTAGCCTGTAGTTCTACTTCTGCTAGTAGTGAATGCCGACCAGGTTCTACCCACTTCGGTATATAGACATCTTGTATAACTTCTACGTGTTCTTCGCCAGGCTCTAAGTCTCGTATCTCGAAGCTATAGCTTCTAGGCTCCCAGCCACTAGGAGGCTCTACTGTAATATTAACTGACTCTACTACGTATGAGCCTTTATTCTCTACTATAATTTCTATTCTAGCTCTCGATGTTCCGGGATAGTTTATTGGTTTTATTGAAGCTTCTATCTCTAGCCATTTCGCCAGAGGCTCTACTACTAGCTCTGTAGGAGTAGAGATACTACATAGATACTTTCTCTGCTCCCCGAGGAACATTATTGTTATATTAGCAGTATAGGGTAAGTATGCTATAGCGTCTCTTGGTACTTCTAGGTAGACCTCTAGAGTAGCTAGAGAGTCTTGGCGTAGGAGCTTGTAATAAGTCTTCTCTATAGACTGGTTCCAGTTAGGTCCCGATATATCTATACGTAGAACTTGGCTGGCTGAGATTTCCTCGCCTCTATAGACTAGCCTTATTATTACTCTAGCAGGTTCTCCGGGCTCTACACTGCCCCATCCTTGGTCTACAAAGATAATCTCTACAACTTCTGCGCATTCTCTAGTCTCTGCACTAGCTAGTGTACTAGAGAGTACCTGTAAGAGGACTAGTACTAGCACTAATACTACTAACCATCTGTCTATTCTACTCATTATTCTCTCCTCTACTGCTCGTTTGACTTTATCCATTCACTTACTATTTGTTCTACGAGGTAATTACTGTTAACTAATATTAGCTAGACTAGAGCTAGAAGCCATAGGAGTAGTACAACTATTATAGATACTGAGTATCTACTAATCTAGTTATACTAGGATATAGGCTGGGCGACAGCTCCTATACATGTATAGTTCTGCTAGAGTAGTGTGCTAGCAGGACTTTAATCTGCCCTTACTCATACAGTAGGTATTAATGATATCTACTCCTTTAATCTTCTCTGTATCAGCTATAATAATTAATCTCTCTCCTCTGAGACTAGTAGTAGTACCTAGTACGTTTTCTATAGCATTCTTGTCGAGATGACTTAGAGGTTCATCTAGGAGGAGTATTTTTGGATTAGCTACAAAAGCACGAGCAATAGCTACAAGCTGTCTTTGACCAATACTAAGTTCTCTAATCTTCTTACCTAGAAACTTCTCAACACCTAGTAAGTTAGCAACTTCTTCAACACGGCTAGCCCAATCCTCAGCACCATCGAGAAGTAGAGGGAGAGCAATAGCATCCCAGACACTCATAGAGGCTGGGAGGAGTAGAGTCTGTGGAACATACCCTACTACACGTCTACGAAGCAGAGCTAGGCATTCACTACTACAATCTACCCAGAGTTCTCTACCATCAACAACTACTCTACCTTTATCAGGTTTTGTTATACCAGCAATAACTCTTAGAAGAGTAGACTTACCACTCCCATTAGGCCCAACAACTAGATGTAGACCAGCATTGAATACAATACTTACGTTATCTAGAGCAATACTTACTCCAGTACCACTTCTATACTCCTTATATACATTCTCGAGACAGACATACCCACTACAGCTACTGCTCGACATCTCTGACACCACCTTGTTTACTACCATCTAATGAGAAGAAACAAACGATTCAAGACTACGACGACTAGTATACCACAAACTACCTAGCCCAGACGCTAGAGGACATGCCGGCAAGACTAGTACAATGAAACTCCAAGTCCTAGATAGTAGAAATAGTAGAGGCGGCATACTACCTCCGAAGAGACCCTTGTAGTACAAGTATGGTACAATAAGCATACCTGCAACTACACTAATAAGTACGAGTAAGCCAGAAGCAAAACCCAGTAGAAATAGTAACCTCCTGGGAGCACCATAAAGCCTAAGAATACCAATAAGCTCAGAAGAAGACTCAGCATAAGCAATACCCTCTCTAAAGCTGACAATAAAAGCTATAACAACAGCAAGTACAGAGAATAATTCTAGCATTGCTTGAATCTGCCTGCTATAGACGTTACTGTAGCTCTGCCTATAAGCTATCTCGCGAGAGACATTATATAGCTCAAATCTAGGTGGAGGCCATAAACCTGCATATTTCTCTCTAAAACGAGTAAGAACACTCTCTATGCATTTTTCAAGGCTACTTGTATCCTCAGTGCCTACAACAAGAGTACCTAGCATAGTGCGAGAAACTAGATCTAAGTACTTAGACCCTATAAGTACAACAACAAAGCCTGTCCCGAAGATGGATCGACTCCTAACAGTAAGGAGCCTAGCAGTAGTACTAGAACTATACGGATCTGCCGAGATAGTGGCAGTAACCACTTCTCCTACAAGCCTACTAGGTAGTCTATACCCTAGAACATCCGGTATATCAACATAGATACCATCAATACTCTCTAGGCGGGCTTCTAGCTCCTCGATATCTATATCAGCAAATACTAGCTGTAGTGCTCTTGGCGAGCTAGCAATATAGATTGGTAGGCTACTTCTCCCTAGAGACTGGATATAGACTTCTAACTCTCCACCGAGTACTACGTAGTCGTCTATCTCATTAAGACAAGAGACTGTACTTTCTACAAACTCTTCTCTACTAGCAGGGTTATCGAAGACTCTACTATCTACTACTAGCGTGTAGTACTTGGTAAACTGGAGCTTCTCTAAAGGCTCTACAAAGTAGTAGTAGTTTATGTGTGGTGC